>JBFFMG010000027.1:0-18669 GCA_041554215.1 Labilibaculum sp. | reverse complement strand
CTCACCAATTTGGAAAATTACAAACCCTACACAGAAGGTAAATTTACAGTTAGCCTGATAAAAGGGGGAAAAGGAGTTCGACAAACGGTTGAGGCACCTGCTAGAGATGGAATATTTACTCCGAGCATTCAAGCGAAAGAAGCTGGATTTTACACACTAGTATTTGATGTAGAATCGAAATATGGAAAAGAACAATTCACAGCTAAAAATGTTCGTGTTTATAAAGATCACGAAGAGGCAGAACTGGCAAAACAAGCGGAAGGAGCAGAAGGAATAAGTTTCTTGAAAGAGCAAGCCTGGAAAATCGATTTTGCAACATCAGAAGCTAAATTAAGTCCTTTTCAACAGATCATTAAAACAACTGGAAGCTTACTTCCTGCTGTGAATATGGAGAAACAAATTGTTGCTAAAAGCAGCGGTATTATTCATTTTCAATCGCAAGAAATTGTTCCTGGAAAAACCATTGAAAAGAACGATGCAATTTTCAATCTTTCGGGAGATGGACTTGCCGGCAATAATATTTCGACCCAATTTACCGAAGCCAAAACAAATCTGGAAAAGACAAAATCAGTTTTCGAAAGAGCTAAAACATTGCGCGAAGATCAAATTATTTCTGAAAAAGATTTTGTGGAAGCAAAAAGCAATTTCGAGAATGCAAGAGCAAACTATGAAAGTATCAATAAAGATTACAATTCGAATGGTTTTCTAATTTCCTCTCCTGTTTCCGGTTTCATTTGCGATGTATATGTGAACGAAGGTCAATATGTTGAAAAAGGAGATGTTCTGGCAAAAGTAGATCAGGGATCAAAATTATTACTAAAAGCAGATGTATATCAGAAACATCTGCAGGAACTAAAACACATTAAATCGGCGAACTTCAAATTGCCATACAGCGAAAAGGTATTTGACACAGAAAAACTTAACGGTAAATTGATTGCTTACGGGAAGGACATTCACGAAGAAGATTATACCACACCCCTGTATTTCGAATTAGACCTGACGCCGGAATTATATGCAGGTTCGTTTGTGGAAGTTTATTTGAAATCGGAGCGGACAGCAAATGTACTTCACATTGAAAAATCAGCGGTTCTTGAAGATCAAGGTCTAAAATATGTTTTTGTGCAATTATCAGGCGAAAGCTTCGAAAAACGATTCGTAACTATTGGTGTTAACAATGGCCAGGAAGTAGAAATTACTTCAGGAATTAAAGCTGGCGAGCGTGTTGTGAGCAAAGGTGCTTATTTTGTGAAGCTTGCCTCGATGGCAGGATCATTGCCGGCCCATTCGCATGAGCATTAGATCGTATCGCGAGCATATTTTCATATGCACAAAAAAGCAGGTTTAAATAAAACTGATACAATAAATTTAAATAGACTATCGTGTTAAATAATATTATACAATACGCATTACACAATCGCATTTTGGTGATGTCTGTATCCATTCTCCTTGTTTTAGGTGGTGGCTACACAACAGCAAATATGGATGTTGATGTGTTTCCCGATTTGACTGCTCCAACGGTGGTAGTTATGACTGAAGCTCATGGAATGGCTCCCGAGGAAGTTGAAAAATTAGTCACCTTCCCAATCGAAACGGCTGTGAACGGAGCTACCAATGTTAGAAGATTACGTTCATCCTCATCGGCAGGATTCTCTATTGTATGGATCGAATTCGAATGGGGAACTGACATATACAAAGCTCGCCAAATTGTGAGTGAAAAGCTATTGGCTGTTGCCGAAAGTTTACCCGAAGGAGCTGGAAACCCTAGTTTGGCTCCCCAATCATCAATCATGGGTGAAGTTCTCATGATTGGATTGCAATCGGACAGTATTTCTCCAATGGAATTGAGAACTTTGGCCGACTGGACAATTCGTCCACACCTTTTGGCCATTAATGGCGTTGCACAAGTTGTGGTTATTGGAGGTGAATTCAAACAATATCAGATATTAGCTAATCCGCAAAAAATGAGGCATTACAAAGTTAGTCTTCATGAATTGATGAATGCAGCAGAGGCTACTAATCAAAATTCAGCTGGTGGATTTATCAACGAATATGGCAATCAATATAACATTAGAGGAATTGCCCGGACATCTGATTTCGAAGAATTAGGCAACTCTGTTGTTAAAATGTACAACAACGTGCCTGTTCGAATTAGTGATATTGCAGAGGTAAAAGTTGCAGCAGCACCAAAAATTGGGTTGGGAACTATTAACAGCGAGCAAGCGGTATTACTTACGGTAAAAAAACAACCAGGTATCAACACGCTAAAGTTGACCGAAAAATTGGATCAATCAGTCGCTGAATTATCAAAATCGTTGCCCGAAGGAGTTACCGTTAACACACACATTTTCCGTCAAGCGGATTTTATCAACTCATCCATTGGCAATGTAAAAAAAGCGCTGCTGGAAGGTTCTGTTTTTGTGATTGTGATTTTGTTGGTGTTTTTGATGAATTACAGAACAACTATCATCTCACTTTTAGCAATTCCTATTTCGCTTTTGGTAACCATGATTACTTTGAAGTTTCTCGGAATTACAATTAACACAATGACCTTAGGAGGTATGGCCATAGCCGTGGGTGATTTAGTGGATGATGCCATTATTGATGTGGAGAATGTTTACAAACGACTCAAGCAAAATCATCTTTTGCCAAAGGAACAGAGAGTAAAACCTATTAAAATTGTTTACTCTGCATCCTGTGAGATTCGTTCTTCCATTATTAATGCAACCTTTATTATTATCGCAGCCTTTTTGCCTTTGTTTTTCCTAAGCGGCATGGAAGGCCGAATGCTTCAGCCACTTGGTATTGCATTTATCGTTTCTCTTTTTGCATCCTTAGTTGTAGCACTTACTCTTACTCCTGTTTTGTGTACCTTCCTGCTTACCAGCGATAAAATGCTCGATAGAAAGAACAAAGAGAGCTGGTTGGTAAACAATTTGAATAAATGGTATGGCAATTCACTAGAGAAAGCCTTACAGCACAAAAAATGGATATTAGGAGGCGCTGCTCTCCTCTTTATTGTCTCCATATTTATCCTTACGGGATTAGGTAGAAACTTTCTTCCTGAATTTAACGAAGGCTCTCTAACGATTACCGCAATCACCAAACCTGGTATTTCTCTGGAAGAATCGAACAAAGTAAAAATATTGGCCGAAGATGCCTTGAGAACAGTTCCTGAAATCAGCCTAACAGCACGCCGTACAGGTCGATCGGAATTGGACGAACATTCATTTGGCGTAAACACCTCTGAAATCGAAGTCCCTTTTACTTTATCAGAAAGAAGCAAATCGGAGTTTCTACTAGAAGTACGTGAAAAGCTGAATCATATATCTGGAGTTAATTTTACCATTGGACAACCTTTAGGACATAGAATCGATCATATTCTTTCGGGAACAAAAGCCAACATTGCGATCAAAATTTTTGGCGACGATTTGAATTTAATGTTCAAAATGGCAAATGATATCAAAACATCAATTTCTCCGATAAAAGGTGTGGTTGATGTGAATGTAGAACAACAGGTAGAAATTCCACAAATTCGAATTTTACCCAAACGTGATCTGCTTGCCAAATATGGTATCTCAATCGCTCAATTCTCCGAATTTATACACGTAGCCTTTGGCGGATCAAAAGTTTCGGATGTTTTTGAAGGCATCAAAGCATTCGATTTGGTTGTAAAATACAACGAAGAAAACCGAGGAAATATTGACGCAATTAGTAATGCTTTAATAGATACCTGGGATGGAAAAAAGATCCCGTTTAGCTATGTTGCACAAATCCAATCTCTTTCGGGTCCAAATACGGTGAATAGAGAAAACGTTCAGCGCAAGCTTGTTGTTTCAGCCAATGTTGCCGATCGCGATCTTCACAGTGTTGTCACTGATATTCAAGGCATTATAGAGAAAGATGTTCTTTCACCAGAAGGATATCGAATTGAGTATGGCGGTCAGTTTGAAAGTGAAGCAAAAGCTTCCCGAATTTTAATGATCGCATCCATTTTTAGTTTCCTAATCATTTTCTTACTCCTATTTCAGGAGTTTAAAAGCATGCAACTGTCCAGTATCATTTTATTGAACTTACCGTTGGCTCTTATTGGAGGTGTGTTCACCATTTATTTCACTTCAGGCATGCTTAGTATTCCTGCAATAATTGGATTTATTACCTTGTTTGGTATTGCTACGCGGAATGGCATTTTGCTTATTTCAAACTACCAAAACTTGAGAGATAAAGGCATGGCAATGAAAGACATTATCGTTCAGGGATCTGTTCACAGATTAAGTCCAATCTTAATGACTGCTTTAACGGCTGCTCTGGCTCTAATTCCAATGGCTATAGCAGGTGATCAACCAGGAAATGAAATTCAAAGTCCGATGGCTGTAGTAATTCTTGGAGGATTACTAAGTTCAACATTATTGAATATTTATATTGTTCCGATCGTATATCTATTACTGAACACTAAAAACAAAGCAAATGCTTAAAATAGTATTAATCATCATTATAACAGGATTGAGCCTTCAAGGAATTGCTCAATCCTCTGTACAAGAAGTATTGCAGAAGATTGAGAAGAACAATCCAAAGCTTAAGGCACATCAGCAATATTTGGAAGCACAAAAACTAGGATTTCGATCTCAAAACAACCTGGTTAACCCTGAACTGGAATGGGAAAAGAGTTTTTCATCGCAGGAAGGCAGACCCTACGAAATTTTAGTAAGTCAGAGTTTTGATTTTCCAACCAGCTACATCTATAAAAATCAAATTAAAGATGAAAAAATTGCTAATCTTCAAAACAGCAGAACAAGGCTTAGACAAGAAATATTACTAAATTCAGAATTACTTTGTTTTGAGTTAATATATCGAAACAAACAAAATATCGAATTAAGCACAAGATTAGATAATGCCGAGAAATTAAGTGGCTTTTTTGAGAAGAGGCTAAAAGAAGGAGATGCAAATATACTTGAGGTAAACAAAATCAGAATGCTTTCTTTGAACACCAAAAATCAGCTACAGTTAGTTCGGAACAAAATCGCCAACCTAAAAGAAGATTTAAAAAAACAGAATGGAGGTTTCGAACTAAACTTAAATGTTCTTACCTATCCTACGATAAGCATAGAAGAGGATGCTCAACTTTTATTAGAGAATGCTGTTAATACAGATCCTTATTTAAAACAGCTCAGTTCAAATGAGCAGATAGCTTCGAAAGAAACCTCTCTTGTAAAAACAAATTCTCTTCCTAAAATATCAATTGGTTATCGTTATTTAGGTTCGGATATTATGAAAGAAGCCAATGGAATGAAACTCGGAATTAGTATTCCTTTATGGGAAAATAAAAATAAAGTAAAGCAGGCTAAACTAATGGAACATTTCCGAAAAGAAGAATTATCCTTTGAGAAAATGGAGAAAGAAAATGAATACAGGAAACTTTTTCAAACTTTTTTCAGTTTAAAATCGAGCCTTGCCGATTACCAAAATGTATTTTCAGAAAAGAAATACAGCACTCTATTACGAAAGGCTCTTGATTTTGGAGAATTATCTGGTATAGAGTATCTTATGGAAAGCATATACTATTACGAAAGCTTCGATACTTATCTTGAAATTGAGTATGAATACAACATCACCAAGGCGAAATTAGTAAGACATCTACTTTAACACTTATGTAGATTCATTCAAAATATCACTTTCAGTATAACTTTTCTGAAACTCTTAGCGTAGAAGTAGCAAAACGGTTTCCGTTTTTAAGGTTTAAAGTGAATAGATTAAAAGAGGATGGGGTGGTTACCATCCTTTTTTGCTGTCTAACAATTCTTTTTTTTCAGATTAGATTATCAATATATATATCATTGACTTGACAGTAATAATTTTAATACTATATTTGAATTGAATTTTCAATTGAGAATTCAGGTTTTAAAGTGAATAGAGAAGGGATGGAGTGGTTGCCATCCCTTTTTCATGCCTTTAATTTTGCAGAAATACCAAGGTATTTCGTCGTACTATATTTAGAAAAAACTGAATTTTAATTATCCTATTAATTACAAATACTTTGTACTATTTATCATTGAAAAAAGCTTTCGTAAGAAGCTCATTAATTAGTGTATAATTAAAAAAAACAGAGAACCATTATGATTCTCCGTTCTATAATAAAGAGAGACAGCTTCTTCTACTTGAATAATTTCTTCAGCAGATCCTTCCCTTTTTTCTCCAGTTCTTTTTTAGCTCGTCGTTCCAACTCTTTTGCAACAGCTTGTTGTGCCTGTTTAATTGCCTTACTTAAATCAAGCTTCACATTTGGATTATCAACTGTACCCGTAATCTTCACAGCTACATCCAGCTCTTTCACCTCGTCGAAACCAGGTAACTTATCGAAATACTGATTTACCTCTTTCCCCAACTCCTCTTTTGGCAACAACATTTCCATGGTGAAATTCAATTTCCCATCAACCGATTGAGTTCCATATATTTTTGCCGGATGACCAGCAACTTTAGCTTCAAATGGTTTTACTTCCACATTTCCATTCGTAATTACGAAATCCATATCAAATTGCGTTACAGATATTCGTTTGTATTTGTCATTTTTCAAAGCTGTAGCCAACGCATCGAATGCTTTATTATCTTTTATAATAATCTCTTTGGAGTGAATTGCACCACTACCATTCAAAGTATTCATCACGGGACTCATTTGCTGATCAAGCAATGATGCGATCTTTAATTCGGAAGAAACCCTACCCGAACAATTCATCGCAATCGGCATCATTTCCTTTATCATGCTTAATGATTCGTATGCTGATTTTATGTCAAAATCTTTCACATTCAAACCGAAATCAAAGGCTGGCTTCTGAATATCTTTGGTGCTGTAAGACCCATTCATTGTCATCGTCCCTCTTAGCATTTCCATCGATAAGTCTGTCAACTGTGCTTTGGCATTCTTCACAACAATTAAGCCGTTCACATTTTCAATATTCATTTTATCGTACTGAATCAGCTTCATGGAAGAAACCAATCTTAAGTCGAGATTCGCAGGAATTTCAACTGCCGTTAGTGGAATTGTATCCGTAGTAGCTTTCACTTCCTCTTCGCCATTCATAAATTCGTTTAAATCAAACAAATTAGAAGTCAAATTGAAATTTCCTTTTAAAACTTTATCTTTTAAAACGTAAGGAATATAATCTTCTATCTTTCCTGTTAACTGAATATCAGAGGCTCCAATTTTAGAATTGAAAGAGCTTAAATTGATGTACTTTGGCGTAAAATTCAGAACAGAACTAATAATTTTAATTCCTTGAGGGAAATCAGGAGTAGAGAATTCAAAGTTTTTCAATTTCACATCCCCTTTGGTCGTAATTTTTTCATATTCTTCTTTTTCAATAGCGGACATCTTTCCACTAAAACTTACATCAGAAGTAACAATCCCGCTAATTTTTACACTATCCATTGGTATTGCATGGCGGATTTTGGTGAAATCAATTACCCCTTTAAATAAACCATTCATATTTGGGTCTGAAATCATATTCTTCACATGAATTTCTGCATCGAATGGGTTGTTAGCAACCTCAAAATGAAATGAATTCACATCAGCAGTCAATAAATCCAAATCTCCTCCCGGATGTTTTACTTCCGCATTTATGGTAATATTGTTAATTGATTCTTTTAGATCCGGATATTTAAGTGTAGCCTTATCAACAGATAACTTAGCACCAAATGGCGGCATATAATCCTCTTTATAATCCCCTTTTACAAAAGCGGTTAATGCTAATTTTCCGTTCGTTTCCAATCCTTTAAGATCAGCCTTAAAAACATCAGGAACCATTGAAAGCAATGTCTTGAAATCTGCCTCTTGAGCGTTCATTTTCAAATCTAAACTATAACCATCTTCTAACATTCCTACATTTCCATCTATGCCGAATATCAGTTCGTTTAAAGTCAGTTTATTCTCCTTAAATGTAAATATCATATTTTGAAGATCAGCTCCAAGAACGGCATCAAGAGTCGCATTCGCTTTATTCAAATATTTTACGCCATCGTAATCAAAATCGATTCCTGTAATTTGAGATTTTACATTCAGGTTAGTTGATTTCACAGTAAAATCACCATTTAAGGTCAAATCCAGATCATCCATAACGAGAATCGTTTTTATAGATGCATCTGCGTAACGCAAAAAGAAATCTTCAACTCGCACTTCTTCAAAAATCACTTTAAAATCGGAAGCCTCGCCAGTCTCTTCTTCCACCACTGTCTCATCAGATTCTTTTACTATATCCCAATTGGCTTTACCTGACTCTAAAACAACAGCATTTACCTTTGCATTGGCTAACACAATTGCACCAACTTTAATTTGCGTACCAGACATAGCTGAGCCCAAATCGACTGCTGTATATAAACTACCGACTGAAGCCAAAGTATCGTTAGCAAATTCATTTTTACCAACAACAGTCACATTTTCAAGTTCGACATAAAGGTTTGGGAAATTTTTAAACATCGACAAAGACAAACCTCCTATCTTAACCTCAGCATCTATCGTATTATCAATTTCGGTTTGTACCCGTTCCATTATTTTATCTTTAAAGAAAAAGGGTAAAATGATTAGCAGTGCTAAAATCAAAACTACAAATCCCCCAAAAAACTTTAGAAACTTCTTCATTATCGTTTATTTATATGGTTTTACATAACAAAAGTACAAAACCTAAGGCATTATACTTGGTTCGATGAAAAAATAATCATCAATAAAGTAAATTTAGTTTTTTTTATCCTGAACTAGAATGCTAACTGAAAGATTTAGAGTTTTTTAATAAACAAACTTTCGGAACACTCCATTTTTATTAAAAAAAAAGATCTTTTTTGTAGACCAAAAATGTAAATTTTATCTATATTTGCACCGCATTACAGAGGTAATCATGGATGCGTAGCATAACTGGATAGTGCACTACGTTACGGCCGTAGAGGTTGGGGGTTCGAATCCCTCCGCGTTCACTGAAAACTCATCAAGAAATTGGTGAGTTTTTTTTTATAATCTTTTTAAACAAAAAGACATTTTTCTCGTAATATCTAAAGAAAGGCTTGCAGTATTAATAAATAATTACCTATATTTGCACCGCCTTAAAAAGCAAAAAGGATGCGTAGCATAACTGGATAGTGCACTACGTTACGGCCGTAGAGGTTGGGGGTTCGAATCCCTCCGCGTTCACTGAAAAACTCATCAATAAATTGGTGAGTTTTTTTTATGCACTATTGTAAAAAAGCAATTCAGGGATTAGAACCCATTTGGGGTTCTAATACGACCATCATTACAAATACTTTTTTCATCTTACATTTCGTGTTAAAAGTTTCATCTCTAATGATGATTCTTTGCTTCGTTAGTATTTAAATTACCCACTTATTCTAAAATCATTACCTAAAAAACATTCATTAATGCCAATTGGGTGAGCGTAATTCCAGAATCATTCCATTTTTAACATTTATTAATGAATTTACTCCAACTTCTTTATCAATTTGACGAATTAAGATTGAAATCATCATTTACCCGTCCATCTATAAAGCAAAATAGATACAAATCGCGATGATTGTTTTCTTGGAATTCGTTAAATTACACTCTGAACCAATAAAATGAATTAATTAGGATCATAAACGATATTGAAAAACAAAATGGAATAATTGAAGTAATTCTATACGCACAAATAGTAAGGATCTCAACATACTCTCGTAAGCAAACTTACCCCAAATCATCTGTAAATAAACCAACAAGAAAAAATACTAAACCTCTTTCATTCATCTATAAAAACTTAAAGCACTCTTATTCGATTCCACTTATCTCTCTAAACTAAAAATAAAAGATCTGCTAGTCTTTTAAATCCATTTATTTAGCTTATTTTTATTCCGTCTAAATCCTAATTAAAATAACTAGCCACTATTATTAGTAAGTAAATTGTGGTTTTATACCATATAACCTATTTCCTTTTGAAGTAGAATAAATTAACCATACAAAAACATGAGTACAAATTTTTCTGAATACATACAGGCTTTTGAAAAGACTCTCAAATCTGTATTTCACGAACGAGATGACATTAATAAATTTAGTTCTCAACGTGGTTTACCTCCATTAGTCATGAGAGAAGTCATGTCGGGAAACCCTCTTTCCGTTGCAATTCCTGAAAGTTATGGAGGTCGAGGTATTAAAGTAAAAGAATGTTTGGGCATACTATCCTCTGCAGCATACGAATCTCTTCCTTTATCTCTCACGTTTGGCATTAACATAGGTCTCTTTCTTGAACCAGTTGCAAAATATGCAAACGAAATCGTTAAAAAAGACATTTTTCAACGCTTCCTAAGCAAGCAAAACATGGGCGGATTAATGATTACTGAGCCAGAACACGGAAGTGGTGCCTTAAACATGCAAACATCCTATTCTGAGGCTAATGATCGTTTTCACATTAAAGGAACAAAACATTGGCAAGGATTAACTGGCATGGCCGATTACTGGCTAATTACATCTCGAGAGCAAATGCAAAATGGACAACTTGGTAGAGACATCGGTTTTTTCATTTGTGATGTGACTCAAAAAAACCAACAAGTTGTTGTTGAGGAGTACTACGACAACCTGGGATTATATATGATCCCTTACGGAAAAAACAAGCTGGATTTACAAATCCCAAAACAATTCAAATTAGAACCAGAAACTACTGGGATTAAAATGATGCTTGACATTTTGCACCGGAGCAGAATGCAATTCCCAGGAATGGGACTCGGTTTCATTAAACGAATGATGGATGAAGCTTTGGATCAGTGTAAAAACAGAATGGTTGGGGGCAAGAGTTTAATATCTTACGATCAGGTTCAATTTCAAATCTCTAAGATTCAGAGTGCCTTCACCATATGTTCGGCATTTTGTTCCCGAAGCAGCACAAAAAGTAGTATCGAAAATGATCTTTCGGCGGATGGAATTGAGGCCAATAGTGTGAAAACCATTGTGACTGATTTAATGCAGGAAGCAGCACAAACACTTGTTCAGCTATCTGGTGCAAAAGGTTATCGCCTTAGTCACATTGGAGGTAGAGGAATTGTAGATAGTCGTCCTTTTCAAATTTTTGAAGGAGCAAATGAAATGCTCTACACTCAAATTTCGGAAATGATAATCAAGCTAATGAAAAAGAAAAAGGAATTTAACCTGTTCCAATTTCTGAAAAACTTCGATTTAACCAGCAAAGCATCTGAATTCTTCAAAAAACAAACCGATTTTTCTCTAAACACCGATTTACCGCAGCGTAAATTAGTTGATTTAGGAAAAGCCATTGGTCGAATTGTATCGGCAGGTTTAGTAATTGATCTTGCTGAAAAAGGATTCAGAAAAGACTTAATTGAAAACTGTTTATCTTCTCTACAGCAAGATATAAGCAATATAATCTATTCTTATCACAACAACAGCACAATTTCAAGTGTGGATGACTATCAAGATGGAAGTTCTTGGTTAGAATTCTCTTAATTCAACATCTATTTGTATTATAACAAACAATGGTCATCTGCAACAGATGGCCATTTATATTTTTAAACAACAGACAACTATTTTTTGGTAAGTTGAAGAACAACATTACCGCATTTATTTCTCACCCCTAAATCACCTAAAAAGGACTTTTTCTACATACTAACAATAGCTCCAATATTTGATGGATTGAGAAGAATGCAACAAAATAAAGTACAAAAAATGAGAAAGATCTATTTAAAAATCAGGAAATAAATTTCAATTCCAACTCTTCGTCACACCCCTCCTTTTGAGCTAACTTGAATCTTCCTTTCGATTCAACTTCAAGCTTTTTAACAAAAGCCAGATCTTTCATTTTTTTATCCAAATCATCGACAACAGCATCATTCATACTTTCATTAAAAAAAGCAAAAAATGAATCTTTCTTCGAATCATTGAATTGAATTAAAAAAGCATTACTGTCTATAAATAACAAATCATCATAAGGATAAGAGATTGTAAACCCCAGTTCTTCGATCAACTCTTTTATTTTTGTTAATTCTCGGTATATATTACTCATAGGCGTATTATTTTGTATCACAAATAATTAATTCAAATAAGTGTTTCAGGTTAAAAATATGATCTGCTTGTTCGGCAAACTGACATTCAGAATGCAAATGATTAAAAGCCTCTTCAAATTCATCATTTGAAAATACCAGATCTTCATTGATCTGAAACTCGTTAAATTCTTTGATTCCACTTATTTTACAGAGCGATTTCCTAAAATTGGAATCCCTATCCGCATTTTTCATAAATTTTATTGCATTTCCTATCGACATATGCCTTGATTTTACATTTCCGTTAGCCTTCCTGAGCTATATCCTACAATTATGTAGGATAATTCATTTCGATGACTCAATTGAACTCCAATAAACACAAGACATCCGGTAAACTTGTACTGTGTTTACAAATTTAAGTACAATTCGGATGCCAAGTAATTCTAAACAACTCAATCCATTATTGTGTCAGTAAAACCAGCAAAAAATCCATTCGTTGATGAGATTCGCCCATTCGTTGATTCCTTTTCCAAAAAATCTTCTAGATTAATTAAAATAAAAGAAGATTATTACCTCATATATTGATAGCGAATATCAGTTACCATACGCAACAACTTACTAGGATACTAAGAAAAACTTGATATTTTCGGCACATCACAATGACATATTAAACCACTTCAACATTCAAAGAAGAAACTGCGTTAATTCGGGAATCTGTTTTCTGGAAATCAAATTCAAAAACGACAAAGGGAGAACAATTAAAAAATAAACACATTGTAAGCATTGGTTATAAATTAAAATCGAACAATATACTATGTTGGATATTATCAGTTTATATGTTTTCAATTTTTTAGTCGGCATGCCTTGCGCTTGTCACAACAATGAATCAATTGAAGAAGTATCGGATGAAGCCGAAGAAGAAACAATTGTTGATACAAAAACTTATCCTGACTGGACAGATGCAACACACAGCAAAAATACTGAATTGGACTACTCTACCGTATTTAATCAAAACGAAGTGTTGTGCTTCTATATCAAAATCGACTCTGATGATTGGTTGAATATGCAATCGGATCTATCTTCAAATTTGGGAAGTACTTCAAGACGACCATGCCAAGCTACAACAAGCGATTTTGATCCAATATGGGTGCCCTGTTCTTTTAATTTTAACGATACCGAATGCTATCATGTTGGCATTCGCTATAAAGGAAACTCAAGCCTACAATCTACTTATCAATCAGGCAGTAAAAGCTTTCATTCAAACTTAATTTGAACAAATTAATAAACTGCAAAAAAAATAATATTCATTCTCATCATGAAAAACATAAGCCCTCCATTTAAATCTTACCTTTTGATTACCAATCTCCCATCAAACCCTACACATAAATTCCTTTATACGCGCACTACATCCATCTATCACCCTATAAATCAACAACTACACTACCCCATCTTATTTTAAACTAAAAAAAACAATAATATTGAATAAAAAACAAACACTACAAATATGTTATACAGACAAATACCCTTCAAAATTCCTAAAAAAAAATCGCCACTTTACTAGATTAAAGCTTGAAACATTTTCCTTTTGCCGCCGTTTAATCATTCATTATTTCTAATTTAATACCATTCTTATTTTTTTCGATGGAGTAAGAAAATTTAGCCCCTTTGATTTGCCGCAAGCTAATAATAGTAACCTTTTAAACTTGTAAAACCAAAGAGTCTTTTTAATAGAAAAAATAGTTCAAATTATTCCTGTTTTTTTTTGTAAAATACAACTCTGACATGAAAACTAATTCAAACGATAAACTTTACAAAAACATAATTGAATTTGCCCCTATTGGTTTTTACCAGACTACCCAAAATGGTAGATTCACAATGGCAAACAATGAAATGCTTTCCTTACTCGGTTTTAAAGAAGAAAAAGAATTGCTCACAAGAAGCATCTCAGAGTTTTATTTTAATGCACATGAAAGAGAAAAATTAATTGCCCAATACGATATTTCCCCTAATCCGGAGGTGAAAAACGTAGAAGTAAAATTCAAAAAAAAGGACGGCTCTCCAATTTGGATACTAATGACAGCGCAGGCGATTAAGAACGCAGAGGGTACTACAGAGAGTTATGATGGTTTTATTATTGATATTTCGGAGCAAAAGAAACACGAAAAAGTACATTTTTTTTTATACGAGATATCAGAATTGTCATTTACCGAAGATTCACTTTCCAATTACCTGGAAAAAATTCATCAGAAAATTAAAAAGCTAATAAGTGCCAATAATTTTTACATTGCTTTGTATGATTCTGTGTCTCAAGAATATTACTTCCCTTATCATGTAGACGCTTATGCTCATTATCCCGAAAACCATGTTTCTAGCCTTAAAAATAGTTTGACCGACTCAGTGCGAAAAAGTGGAAAAGGGAAAATAATTACAGCAGACGATAAAATACAACAGGGAAAACATACAAAAACAGTTGAAGAACCCTCTGCTGCGTGGATGGGCGCTCCAATCATCAACAAAGAAACCAACCAATCCATTGGAATAATTGCAGTGCAGGATTACACCAATCAGAAGGCATATTCTGAAAGTGATCTTAAAGTTCTGGAAATCATCGCTCACAACATCGGTGTATTTATCAAGCGGGTTAAATACATCGAACTGCTGAAAACTGCAAAAGAACAAGCCGAGGAAAGCAAACATGTATACGAATCTCTTTTCAACGAAAACGCATCGGCAATGATATTGGTGGATGCTAAGAATGCAAAAATTGAAGATGCAAACCAATCAGCCTGTAACTTTTATGGCTACAACAAACAAAAAATGTTGACCCTTTTCATCCAGGATCTAAGTACAGATCCTGCTTCATTTATAACCAACGAAATAAATGAAACAACAAAATGCGATAACTATCACGCAGAATACAAACACAAACTAGCAAACAATGAAATAAGAGATGTAGAGGTATTTAGTGGGAAAATCATGCTGTATGGTAAGTCTTTTATATATTCAATTATTAACGATATCAGCACCAGAAAAAAGAATGAATTGGAAATTCAACGTCTGTACTCTGCAATTGATCAAAGCCTTTCCCCAATTGCTCTTACCGATTTAAATGGTGTTATTACTTATGCAAATCCAGGCTATTGTTACACTTCCGGATATTCAAACAAAGAACTCATTGGTCAGTCAGCCAGCATTCATAAATCAAATGAAACACCAAAACAAATTTACAAAGACTTATTGCAGACAATTTCGAAAGGAGAAATTTGGAGGGGGGAAATCACCAATAAAAAGAAAAATGGTGAACTCTATGTTGAACAAGTTATTATTTCACCTGTTTTTGATAAAAACCATAAATTACTGCAATTCATAAAAGTTTCTCGTGACATCACAAAAGAGTTGAAAATTAAAAAAGAATTGATTGAAGCCAAAGAGAATGCAGAAGAAAGTGACCGCTTAAAATCAGCATTCTTGGCCAACATGAGCCACGAAATTAGAACTCCAATGAATGGAATTTTAGGTTTTACAGACCTTTTGCTCGATTCCGATTTAACGGGAGAAGAAAAAGATGAGTTCATCAACATTATAAAACAAAGTGGTGATCGACTTCTAAATACCGTGAATGATTTAATTGATATTTCGATGATTGAAGCAGGACAGGTTAAAATCTCGAAAACCAAAGTAAACGTTACGAAACAATTAGAACATTTGTGTTCTTTTTTTAAACCGGAAGCTGAACAAAAAGGGATACAATTAGAATTCATTACAAAATTGGAAAACAAAGATTTAGTAATGGAAACAGATGAAGCAAAATTCGCCTCTATTCTTACGAATTTGATTAAAAACGCCATTAAATTTTCAACTAAGGGGATCATACAAATTAAAGGTGAGTATATAGAGGAAAAAGACAAAAGACACGCTAAGTTTTCGGTAAAGGATCAAGGCATAGGTGTGGCATACGACAAACTCGATCGTATTTTTAACAGATTCGAACAAGAAGATACATCTAATTCAAAAGGCTATGATGGATCGGGAATTGGCTTGTCTATTGCTAAAGCATACGTAGAAGCATTAGGAGGCAAAATATGGGTTGAATCAGAAAAATCAAAAGGCTCAAATTTTCAATTTTCTTTACCCATAAATTCGCTGCCTCCAATAAAATCAATACTAGATGTTCGTTCAAAAAATAAAGAGCAGTCGGCCAAAAAAGGAATTAAAATACTGATTGCCGAAGATGAGGAATCAATTTCTAAATATTTATCAATTGTTCTTAAAGATATTAGCAGCGAAATAATACTTGCAAAAAACGGGGCTGAAGCCCTTGAAATATACAGCAACCAAAAAGATATCGATCTTATTTTAATGGACATTAACATGCCTGTTATGGATGGATATGAGGCAACACGTAGAATTAGAGAATTTGATAGTAACATACCTATTATTGCTCAAACTGCCTATGCTTTATCAAATGATAAAGAAAAAATTCTTGCTGCCGGTTTTGACAAATACATTTCTAAACCAATCAATAAGAATAAACTCATTAACATGATTACAACATTAAAACCATAAGCAGGCCTTCTTTTAATCCCATAATCTACTCGATTAAAAACATTCAACAAAGCATATAATTAGTTTATCAATTAGGAAAAAAATAAACCAATGATTATTAATGATTTTGAAACGAATTAAGGTTTGTGCAAATATCACATAATTCAACTTACGGAATTCGAATAATGCGTTACAAAAGGTTTCTTTTCTCCAGTTAATTAAGCAATCAAAACCCATAAAAAAAGATAATTCGTCATATAAACTCGAAAAAAACTGAATCCAAATTTAAAATTCAGCCTTCTTTATTATGCAGTCATTTATAAAAAGAACTATTTTTATGGCGAAATACTAAAGATGATGAAGAGAAAGTATAAAGTATCGGTTATTCAACTTAACCTAAATGACATACCAGAGAACAATCTTAAAAAATGTTTAAGCTGGGTAAGAGAAGCTGCCAAACAAGGAGCAGAAGTAATTTCATTACCTGAACTATACAGCAGTCATTATTTTTGTCAAAGTGAAGATGTTGACAATTTTGCCTTGGCAGAACCTCTGTACAGCACTTCATTTACAGCTTTTAGTGCTTTGGCAAAAGAACTGGGAGTTGTAATTATTGTGCCATTTTTTGAAAAAAGAATGCCAGGAATATACCATAATAGTGCATACATTATAGATACCGACGGATCCGAAGCTGGTTTATATCGAAAAATGCATATCCCAGATGATCCTCATTTCTACGAGAAATTTTATTTCACTCCAGGTGATTTGGGATTTAAAAGCATAAATACTCAAAAAGGAAAAATAGGAACCTTAATCTGCTGGGATCAATGGTATCCCGAAGCGGCAAGATTAACTGCCCTAAAAGGTGCCGAAATTTTATTCTACCCTACTGCAATTGGTTGGGCGCCGCACGAAGTGGAAGAATTTGGCGAAAAACAACACGGCGCATGGTTGAATGTAATGAAAGGACATGCCGTTGCCAATGGTATTTATGTTGCTGCTGCAAACCGTATCGGTTTAGAAAAGTATCTTCCTGATACAAACGGAATTATTTTTTGGGGAGGTTCTTTTATTGCTGGTCCTCAGGGAGAGATATTAGCACAAGCTTCACATGATAAAGAAGAAATCTTAATTGCTGAAGTTGACTTGGATTTACAAGAAAATGTTCGTCAAAACTGGCCATTTTTCCGAGACAGAAGAATTGATGCATTCGGCGAAATAACTAAAAGAGCAATTGATTAATTATGACTGCAAAAAACAGAAGATTTCCGGCCGAATGGGAAAAACAACAAGGTGTAATTCTTTGTTTTCCACACAATGGAAACGATTGGCCTGGAAAATATCAGGCTGTACAATGGGCATTTGTCGAATTCATTAAAAAAGTGGCAGCTATCGAGCAAGTGGTGCTTGTAGTTGCCAATGAAAAAATGAAATTGAAGGTAACCGATATGCTCGACACAGCTCATGTAAATGTTGCTAATGTTGATTATGTAATTCATAAAACGAATCGAAGCTGGATGCGGGATTCAGGACCTATTATTGTAAAAAATGGAAACGATTCGCGCGAGGCTTTAAATTTCAACTTTAATGCTTGGGCAAAATATAAAAATTACCAGTTAGACAAACTGGTTCCCGAAAAACTAGCCTCCTTTTTAAATATGCCTGTTACACAAGCAATTTACAAAGGCAAACCAGTTGTTTTGGAAGGTGGTGCAATTGATTCCAATGGCCAAGGAACTCTTTTGACTTCGGAGGAATGTTTACTCGATCCCGAAATTCAGGTTCGTAACCCTGGTTTTACCAAGGCCGATTACGAAGCTGTTTTTAAAGAATATTTGGGAATCACAAACACCATTTGGCTGGGAAATGGAATCAGCGGTGACGATACGCACGGACACATCGATGATTTATGCCGATTCGTGAACGCAAATACTATTATTACGGTTATTGAATCGAATAAGGATGATGAAAATTACCTTCCTTTGCAGGACAATCTTGCCAGACTAAAAAATGCTCAATTGGATGATGGCTCGAAACCCAATATTGTTGAATTACCTATGCCTGGGAAATTGGAATTCGACGGAATTAGAATTCCTGCTAGCTATGCCAATTTTTTAATTCTAAATAAAT
>JBFFMG010000026.1:0-18878 GCA_041554215.1 Labilibaculum sp. | reverse complement strand
TTTTGATATGGGAAGTAGTAGTGGTATTCCTAACCATAATACACGAATAAAATACAGTTCGAAGACCAAACAAATTTGATTCAGGAACGAGTAGGTGGGAAAGAGTTTTGCGAAACCGTGAAATAAGCAGAAAATTGATCCGCTATAAATAACTAGTTGGTAGATAGTTGTTGATTTCATTTCTAATTGAAAATTTGGAGCAAGTAGTTTAATCATTTTTCCTACCGCAAAAAATGCCAAATTTAAGGAGAAAAAAGAAACAATAAGTTGAAAAATACCAATACGTAAACTACCAGTATGAATAAAACTACCAGTAAAAGATAAAAGAGAACAGATCGCAATTACAGGAAATGCAAAATATATAAAAATAGATTTCACTGTTTTAACTTCCTGAGCAATTGTTTCCCATTCTTTTTTTGGATCCATTACTAGGTTGAGCCATCGTTGTAAAGAGTGTTTTATGTCTTTTGCCTGAAAATTCATAGCGTATAGTTCTTAATTTTAATTGCATCAAAATTAAACAAGCTTTTTTAATTTGAAGTGTTTTCTTGCAAAATTGTATGTTTCACAATAAGCTCTTTGATTAAAACCCCAAAAGGCTAGCTGCTCCTATAAAAAATGCACCTAAAACTGCATAAATCGAAAGTAATCCGATTAATATAAATGTGAAGTATCCCGATTTTTTATCATCCGAAATAGAAAGCATAGGCGAAATTCCTTTGTAAAGAAGGTAAAAGCTGAAAAGGCTTAAAATTGTTAGATAATTTATTGTGGGAATTAAAAAAGCCAAAGAATTGAACAAAATACCAGGCACAAAGGAGTAGGTAACTAGGGTGAAAGCTTTATTGAATCTTATCGTTTTATCGTCGAAGTGAGCAAATTTACTAATTAGAAGAGTGGAAATGTAAATGGATAGAATGGAAAATATAAATGTTGCGCTTGCCGAAAATAAGTGCATGTTAATATGTTGGGAAGGATTTCGATCGAATAATTGATAGCCTGAAAAATTACAAATGGCCATTAAGAATAGTAAGGGTAGTAGAAGACGTAAGAATAATTGTTTTGGGCTTTGGTCTTCAGTGGAGATTATTTTCCATGTTTGTTCTGGATGAATAAAAAGGAGTAGACTGTGTTTGTATGCACTTAGGTTTGTCATATTGAATAGAGTTATTGGTGAATTTAAAAAACTTAAAGTAATTTTACTGCGTAGTTTACATACACAGTCTTGTCTTATTGTAAGATAAACATTATCCGGATAAACAAAAACGGATCGTTTTAAGTTCGGAAAAAATATTTAAGATGCAGAATAACTTATTAGTTGTACTAGGAGCAACCGCTACCGGAAAAACAAGCCTGGCGGTACATTTGGCAAAAGAATTTAATGGGGAAATCATTAGTGCAGATTCTCGTCAGATATATCGAGGAATGGATTTGGGTACAGGTAAAGATTTGGATGAATATGTTTTGGATGGAACTCCTATTCCATATCATTTAATTGATATTGCTGATGCTGGTTACAAGTATAATGTATTTGAGTTTCAACAAGATTTTGTAAAGGCTTTTGAGCAGATTACTGCTAGGAATAGAATGCCTGTTGTTTGTGGGGGAACAGGAATGTATCTGGAGGCAGCCTTAAAAGGTTATAAGTTGATTGCCGTTCCAAAAGACCAAGCTTTTCGTGACGAATTGCTTGATAAATCGTTGGATGAGTTAGGTGTTATTCTTCGTTCATACAAAGACGTTCATAATAATTCCGATTTGGAAACTAAGAAGCGGGCAATTCGTGCTATTGAAATAGAACGCTACTGTGCTTCTCATCCTGAGATCGAGATTGAGTATCCAGAAATGAATCCTTTGCTAATAGGAATTAAGTTCGATCGTGAGGTTAGAAGAGAGAGAATTACGCAACGCTTAAAAGAACGCCTAAAATCAGGAATGGTCGAAGAGGTTGAAGCGCTGATTAAATCAGGTGTTTCTGCTGAGGATTTAATATACTACGGCTTAGAATATAAATTTTTAACCCAGTATGTTGTTGGTGACATGACTTATGATGAGATGTTCAAGGGGCTTGAGGTGGCAATTCATCAGTTTGCCAAGCGACAAATGACCTGGTTTCGAAAAATGGAACGCAGTGGCTCAGACATCCATTGGTTGGATGGTTTTATGCCATTAGAGGAGAAGATACGGAAGGTGAAAGAATTGGCTGCTATTTAGTTGATATGTTTTTCAACTTCGGAGAATGTGATTCTTTTAATGCCTAATTGATCCCAGTTTGAATATGGCATGGGTATATTTGGTAATTCTTTAATGGCATTCTCAATAACGTAAACCTTAATGTTTCGTTTAGCTAGGCCAATAACAGCACAATCAACACAAACATTGGTTGTAACTCCATATACAAAAACCTTTTTAGGTTCAATTAGTTCCAAAACGGCATCGGTATTAGGATTTCCTTCGAAAACATCGAAAGCGTCTTTTCGTATTACAATATTTCGATTGGTAATAAAATTGCAAATGTCTTTTTTAGAATAAATCTTGTCCCATAAAACCTCAGAAAAAGGTGTGTCGGGCTTGGTTTCATCAGTATATTCAACACCAGGAGTATTAATCATACAATGAGGGGGAAATGTAGTGGTGAAGTTAGGCTTGTTTGATAATTCTTTTGAATTGGCATAATGAAAATCAGCAGTATTAACTACCTGAATATTATTGCTTTTTGCAAAAGCAGTTATTTGCTTTAGAGTAGATTTAATTTGCTCAGCACCAGAAACGTATAGTTTCCCTGATGCACTCATGAAATCAAATTGAGTGTCAACATTCCAAAATAGAATATCTTTTGTGAACATAGCTGGTTTCTTATTTAGATTTGTATTTATTACAATATTACAACAGCTTGAAAAGATATCAAAACGGAAACAAGAATTATAAGCTTTAAGATATCGGAAAATTATCACCTTTTAACTTGATAATTGCAGGTGACAACGAATATTTTTCTCTCCTAGTTAATTCTTTTCTACTTTAAAATTTGAAATTCATAGCTAATACTATTTATGACTAACATAAAAAAAATATCCCGTAGTAGGATTGCTTATCATATATTGTTTTGGATTCTTGCCTTTACGTTTTGGTTGTTCACCATGTTTGTGGCAAGTAATTTTAAAAATATACTAAGATTAGAACCTGTTTTAATGACATTTGTGTTCAATCTTTGTTTTGCTGCTGCTGTTTATTTTAATTTGTTGGTTTTGATTCCAGTCTTATTCAAAAAACAGAAATTTTTTCTATATGTTTCGGCCTTGTTGGGAGTGATTTCTTTGGCGGCTTTTTTTATTGATTTTTTGTTGGTTTATCCTTTAGGACGATTTGTGCAGGGTGAACAGTTTTTCGAGGAGTTGACTTTTGTAGTATGGTTCAATTTTGCATTTTTCACATTTATTTATGTTGGGGTTACTAGCTTTTTATCTTTAATGAGGGAGTGGTTTGTTTTGCAAAAAATATAATTTCAGTTAAAAGATATTGAAAGAGAAAAATTGGAGGCCGAGTTGAAGGCATTAAAAGCACAAATTAATCCTCATTTCCTTTTTAATACTTTAAATAATATTTATTCACTTACGCTTGATAAATCAGACAAAGCTCCCAATTTAGTTTTGAAATTGTCTGATTTAATGCGATATATACTGTACGATTGCAATGATCGTTATGTGTTGTTGGAAAAAGAGCTGGAGTTTGTAACGAATTATCTTGAATTGCAGAAAATTAGATTGGATGACAGTATTCCTGTGAAAATGGAAGTAAAAGGGAGCGCTGCGAGGAGTAAAATTGCGCCTTTATTGTTTGAGCCTCTTATTGAAAATGCATTTAAGCATGGTGCCTACGGTCGTAATAATAATGGTTTTGTAAATATTCTCTTTAATTTTGAAGATAAGAACCAGATAGAATTATCAATTGAGAATCGGTCGGAGCGTATGTGGAATAAAGAGAGAGAAAAGAACAGTGGCATCGGAATAAAAAATGTAATTCGTCGTTTGGAGTTATTGTATCCCGAAAAACATCGATTGGAAATTAAGGATGAAGACAACCTTTTTAAAGTAATCTTACAAATTGATTTGTCCTAACCAAGTAAGTTTAATCCTATGAAGTTAAAATGTTTAATTGTTGATGATGAACCATTAGCGCAGCGTGTTTTAGAAAAATACGTTTCAGAATTACCTGGACTTGAGTTGAAAGGGAAATGCAGTGATGCTATAGAGGCCATGGAGGTTTTGCAAGAGCATGATGTCGACCTAATTTTTCTGGATATTAATATGCCTCGTTTAAGTGGGATCAATTTTTTGAAAACCTATAAAAATCCACCCATGGTAGTGATTACTACGGCTTACACAGAGTATGCCTTGGAAAGCTACGAGTTAAATGTGCTTGATTATCTGAAAAAACCGTTTTCGTTTGAGCGTTTTTTACAGGCGGTTCAAAAGGCGGAGGATAAAATGAAAGGTGGCGTTGAACCTCAGGAAACTGAGAAGGATGAACGTGAATTTATTTTTGTTAAGGCAAATAAGAAAACCATTAATATTAGTCTCGATTCAATTTTGTATGTTGAAGCTTTAGGGGATTACGTTAAGATTTTCACAAATGAAGGACACATTGTAACTTATCAGTCTTTGAAGGGAATTGAGCGTTTGTTGCCATCTCAAAAGTTTTATCGAATTCATAAATCTTACATTGTAGCACTGTCGAAAATCAAATCGATAGAAGGGAATATGGTACACATGGGAAAAGGTACAATCCCAATTGGAAATAATTACAAACAGAGTTTCTTTCAAAGAATACATCCGGTGTAGCTTTTAGAATCTTTTTTTTTTTTTTGCTTATTTTGTGTTGAATCCCTGTAGTATCTCACTGATTGGTAATGGTATTGCAAACCAAATTGGTAGAGAAGATCAAGTTTTTTGATATTTGTAACTTTAGCGATGTATCGGGTATTGGGGAAATGAATAAAGAAGTGTAAATATATTGGGCGTTTCATGCTTGTATTTCGCTCCCTTTTTGTTAAATTTAGACCTGAAAAAGTTGAATTTTAGATCTATAAAAATTGAGAATCCATGAAAAAGCTGACTAATTGCCGTTATATCGTTTTTCTTGTTGCTATTGCCTTTGCTTTTAACTTTGTTGGCTGTAAGCCAGTTGATAAAAAGAATAATGAAGGACAAACTGTGAAGCCGTTGCTAAAGAAAGCAATTGAAAAAGAGGTGAAAGATGTAGTTTATCCTCTTCCAACCACTTTTGAGTTAATCTCAATGTTGAATCGTATTGGTGCTGATTATATTTTAGGACTTTCTAATTCACCAGAGAATGCTGATAAATATTTTACTGAAAAAGCAAGAGCTTTGAATCTGGGTGTTTATAGTGCAGACTTAAGTTATGCAAGTACATATCAGCGCAAGCAGGAAACCATGTTGTTTTTGAAAGCATCTAAAGCTCTAATTGACAATCTTGAAATTACAAGTGCTTACAACGAAACTCTTGTTGAAGAGGTTGAGAAGAATTTGGATAATAAAGATCAGTTGGTGAAAGTAATAACAAATTCGTTTTACGATACTTATGAGTTTTTAAATAAAAATGCCAAAGGAAATCTTTCGTTAATGGTGGTTAGTGGTAGTTTTATAGAGGGATTGTATATCGCAACGAATATCTCTGAGAATACATATTCTAATCCGGAAATTGTTCAGGTAATTTTTGATCAGAAAGAATCTTTAGAGAAATTGCTATCGGTTTTGGAGCCAGAAGCTAAAGATCCTAATATTGATTCTTTATTAGTAGAATTAAATGGTCTTAAGCTTAGTTACGATAAAATCGTTGATGGCAGTATGAGTGAAGAACAACTTAAGGAAATTACAAGCAGTGTTGCAAAGCTAAGAGATGCTATTGTTCAGTAATTAAAACTTGAAAAAAAATATATAGCTGCCTTTCGTTTCGGAAGGCAGCTTTTTTTATGTCTATATCAGTGCTGCAACTAGCCTTTTGTTTACGAAATAAATTGTATTTTTAAAATTCAGTCCTATATAGGCAAACCATAAATTCTGATAAAGTAAATGGGGGAATCGATTTTAAATGCATTAATGCATCTTTTTGCCATTGTTGCCAATGCTAAAGAAGAAGGGATTTCGCGAGAAGGGAAAGTAATTGTAGAAGGGTTTTTAAATCGCTATGTGAATTATGAACTCCAAATTGAATATTTACGATTATTTGAGAACTATTCCGAATTCTATCGTCGTGAGATGGAGTATCAGGCAAATGTCTATTCTCAACAAGCCAATATTCTTTCCTTAGCAGAGGCTTCCAAGGTTTGTTCTAAAATAAAACGAGAATTGGTTCAGGAGGAACGTTTGATTGTTTTACTGCGTTTATTGGAGTTCGTTTATGAAGATAAAGTTGTAAGTGAGAATGAATTTGAGTTTATCAGCATTGTTGCAGAAAACTTTAAAATTTCAAGATCGGAATTCATTAATTGTCTGGCTTTTGTTTGGGGTGATACCATAGATGAGTATGATAAAAGTAAATTTCTGATTATAGATAATAAGGTAACTGAATGGTCTGAGAATCTTTCGTGGTTCATGAAGAAGGATGCTAAAAAAAGGGAAAGCGATTTTAAGCATTTATTCTGTGAAAACATGTATGGGCGGATTGTTGTTATGTTTGTGCAGAGCGTAAACTTGTTGGTGTTTAAATATGAGGGTGAGTTAAATCTTTATCTGGAAGGAAATAAAATTAAACCTGATAAAACCTACCAATTGAGCAATGGGTCTATTATTAAAGGACCTAATATAAAATCAATTTATTACATCGATATTGCTGGGAAATTTCTAAAAGAAGAGTCGCAGGAGAAGATAATTTTTTCTGCAAAAGATATTGAATTTAAGTTCCGTAATTCGAATAATGGAATTCAGAAGTTTAACATTTCGGAAGAGAGTGGGCAGTTAATTGGAATCATGGGAGGGAGTGGTGTTGGGAAATCAACCTTGTTAAATGTTTTGAATGGTAATCTGCCTCTTGATAATGGTGAAATTAGGATTAATGATTACGAAATTCATAGAAATAAACTTTCGGTTCGGGGTTTAATCGGTTTTGTACCTCAAGATGATTTGCTGATTGAAGAGTTAAGTGTATTTCAGAATCTATATTATAATGCCAAACTATGTTTTAAGGATTATAGTGAAATTCAAATTCTTAGAAAGGTATTGCACATCCTTCAGGATCTGGATCTTTATGAAGTGCGTGATCTTAAAGTTGGGGATCCGTTGAATAAATTCATTAGTGGAGGACAGCGGAAAAGGATAAATATTGGTTTGGAACTAATGCGGGAGCCCGCCATTCTTTTGGTCGATGAACCTACATCAGGTTTGTCATCCACCGATTCGGAAATGGTAATGAATCTGCTTAAAAGTCAGACTTTAAAGGGGAAATTGGTGATTGCAAATATTCATCAGCCTTCTTCCGGAATTTTTAAAATGTTTGATAAGCTATGGATTCTTGACCGAGGAGGGTATCCAATTTATAATGGCAACCCAATTGATGCCATTGTTTACTTCAAAACTCAAAATTCGCAAGTCAATGCTTCCGAAAGTGAGTGTGTAACTTGTGGAAATGTAAATCCAGAGCAGATATTACAGATTGTTGAGACCAAGTTGATTGATGATCAAGGCAAGCCAACTAGAGAGAGACGGACACTTCCTGTGGAGTGGTATCAAAAATATAAGGATAACATTGAATCAAATCATTTGCCACTGAGAGCTGATAAAAAATTGCCACAAAATGATTTTAAGATTCCTGGTGAAATAAAACAATTTTCAATTTTTTGGATTCGTAATGTTCTTTCGAAATTAACCAATAAACAATACCTAATAATTAACCTGTTCGAGGCACCATTGCTTGCTGTTATTTTAGGGTATTTTACGAAATACACTACTGATGCAGGTTATGTGTTTGGTGAGAATAAAAATTTTCCTGTTTTTTTATTCATGTCGGTCGTAGTTTCTATGTTTCTAGGATTAACAGTTAGTGCTGAAGAAATTATTCGAGATAAACGGATTTTACAGCGAGAGAAATTTTTGAATTTATGCAGACTTAGTTATCTCAGTTCTAAAATTATATTCTTGTTTGTCCTTTCGGCAATACAGTCCATTTCCTTTGTTTTGGTAGGGAATTTTATACTAGAAGTGGAAGGCATGCTTTTCGCCTATTGGTTGGTGCTGTTCACAACTTCATGTTTTTCGAATATGATCGGTTTGAATATTTCGGCAGGATTGAATTCTGTGATTACTATTTATATTCTGATTCCTTTAATTCTGGTTCCTCAGCTTTTGTTGGGTGGAGCAATGATTAAATTTGATGATTTGCATGCAGGCATCACCGATAAGGTTTATGTGCCAATTGTTGGTGATTTAATGACCACACGTTGGGCATACGAAGCTTTGGCGGTTACTCAGTTTAAAGATAATGAATTTGAAAAACACTTTTTTGAATATGAGAAAGGGATTAGCGATGCATCTTTTAAGAGTTCATTTTTGATTCCAAAAATTGAATCTGTATTGTTGGATTGTGAGCGAAGTATTGAGTTTGAGAAAAACACGGAAGATACCGATGCACAATTTGAAATGCTTCGAAATGAAATAACTCACTTGGGAAATGAAGCAGGAGTTGAAATTTTTCCTGAGATAAAGGAGCTAAATGTTCTTGATTTTAATTTAAATGTTGCTGAGCAAACCAAAAATTTCTTGGATAAGGTTAAGCTTTATTATCTGGGCTTGGCGAGTGAATCGGGTTATAAAAAGGATTTTGAATATTCACGATTAGTAGATTCTTTGGGGCGCGATGGTGTTTATGAGTTTAAGCAAAAATATTACAATACTGGTTTGGCTGATTTAGTTTTGAATAAAACTGAAATTAATAAAATGATTGAAGTAGATGATCAATTAGTTCAGAAGAAAGATCCTATTTTAATGTATCCGGATTCTAGATTTGGACGTTCTCACTTTTATTCGCCGGTAAAACGAATCGGCAATTTTTATATCGATACCTATTGGTTTAATCTTGCGATTGTTTGGTTAGGTACTGGTTTTTTGTTTCTATGCTTATGGTCTGATGTTTTGCGGAAAGTAATGAGTTATATCGAAAGTATTAAGCTGGTTCGTCGGGAAAAGAAACGGAGTTAAATTCAAGTAAATAGTTAGAGTTTTTAGATTAGTTGGTATTTTACTTTACCACTCTTCTATTTAAATAATTCACCAAAAGCAAACTAAAAGCAATTACAATCATTCCTAGGATTGAAATTAGATCGGGGTTTTCGTTGGGTAGAACTAGCCAACTTAATGAGGCGCCAAATATTGGAATGATGAATTTCCAGGTGTTTAAATTGGATACTTTCACGCCTGGGCGTTGAAGCAGGCCAAACCAAATGGTGATGGCAAATGCAGAGACCATGGCCAACCAAGCTAGGGAAAGATAATACTCGCCAGGATGAATAATATTCCATGATGGATTTTCTATTGGAATAGAAATAAGCATTAATACAACTCCGCCAATTATCATCGAAAATGAGGCCAATACTCTGGGAGGCATATTCTTTGCGTCGCGCGATACAATTACATTTCCCGTACTGCCCACAATATTGTTAAGAATTAAGATTCCCACACCGAGTGGAATTGTTGTGGTTAAAACAAAATCGGCTCTGCCCAAACTAATAATACAAACACCAGCTAATCCTAGTAAAATGGCCATGATTTTTTGCCAGGTCATTTTATCATCCTTCAACATGATATGAGCTATTATTGCTGCAAATAAAGGTTGTGCACCAATTAGCATTGCACCCAAAGCACCGGGAACGTAACTAATTCCTGTGTAAAATAATCCGTATAGAAATGTGGTTTGCAGTAAGGCAACCCAAAGAATAAAGCGCCATCTTTTTTTCGATTCCAGGACTTTATACTTCAAATCTTTAATGAAGGGAAGAATGATTAATCCTGACAATAAAAATCGAATGCCGGCAAATTGAAGCGGCGTTGTATATTTTAAACCAATTTTAATTGCTGTAAATGGAGTTGCCCAAAGCAAGCAGGCGAAAATGGCTAATACGGTAGTCGAGAATAGAAATTTCTTCATGGAAACGAGTAATTTGATGCAAACTTAGGTATTTTATTTTCATGGAAATGAAGACGGAGATAAATATTATACTGGAACATGTTTTTGATGTAAAAATCCCCATCAAAAGAAAGTCTGATGGGGATTCTGTATTGTGATTTTCTTCAAATTTTATTTTGCTTCTTTCACATACTTGTCAAGCCAGTTGGAGAAAGTGCGTTGCCATAAAATTCCGTTCTGCACACCAAGCACCCAATGGTTTTCTTCAGGTAAATGAAGCAGCTGAGCTGGAATCCCGCGCAAGCGTGCAGCATTAAAAGCTTGCATACCTTGCGATTCAACAATTCGGTAATCTTTGCCACCATGCACCACTAAAATAGGAGTGTCCCAATTCTGAACAAATTTATGTGGAGAGTTTGCGTAGGAACGTTGAGCTATTTTGTTGTCTTTTTCCCAGAAAGGACCACCTAAATCCCAGTTTACAAACCACATTTCTTCGGTTTCTAAATACTGAGCTTCTAAATTGAACATTCCATCGTGAGCAATAAATGCTTTAAAACGTTTTTCGTGATGTCCGGCCAACCAGAAAGCAGAGAATCCGCCGTAAGACGCACCAACACAACCCAAACGATTCTCGTCAACAAATGGTTCTTGTTTAACTGCATCAATGGCACTTAGGTAATCTTTCATGTTTTGTCCGCCATAATCGCCAGAAATTTGTTCTAGCCATTCTTGTCCAAAACCAGGTAAGCCTCTTCGGTTTGGAGCAACTACGATATAATCATTAGCGGCCATCATCTGGAAATTCCAACGGTAACTCCAAAATTGCGAAACTGTTCCTTGTGGACCACCTTGGCAATAAAGCAAAGCAGGATATTTTTTAGTAGCATCGAAATGAGGAGGGTAAATTACCCAAACCAACATTTGTTTGTTGTCGGTAGTTGTAATCCATCTTTCTTCTACTTTACCCATTTCCAATTGATCAAGAATGTTCTTGTTTACAAAAGAAATTTCTTTCGCTTCTCCCGTTGCCGGATTTACATTGTAAATTTCAGCTGGTTTCGACATGGAAACTTTGGTTGCAATAAGAGCATTGCCGGCAATGTGAACTGTATGGTAATCGTGAACACCTTTTGTTACTTGATTAATTTTTCCATCGGCAAGGTTAAGCTTGTAAATTTCTTGTACTGCATGCCATCCAGAGATAAAATAGATACTTTTGCTGTCGGATGTCCATGTTAATGATTGAGCATTTTGATCGAAATCTTTTGTGTAGAATGTTTTTTCGCCTGTGGCTAAATCCATTACGAATAAGCGATTTTTATCAGCTTCGTAACCGTCTCGCTCCATGCTTTCCCAGGCCATTTTTGTGCCATCAGGCGAGAATACTGGATTCATGTCGTAACCCATCATGCCTTGGGTCATGTTCTTGGTTTCGCCAGTAGCGATATCAAAAAAGTAGATGTCCGAATTAGTTGATTTTGCATATTCTACACCTTGTAACTTGCGCGATACGTAAGCCAATGTTTTTGAATCTGGCGACCATGCAACCTGTTCGGTTCCACCAAAAGGCTTTACCGGAGCCGACCATTTTTCACCTGCCATAATGTCTTTTCCTGCTGTTATTTTCTCACTGTAATCAGCAATAAAAATGTGAGTGTATGTATCTACCCAATTGTCCCAATGACGATAATTCATATCATTAATTACACGCGCATTTGCTTTTGGAAGATCAGGATACAGATCTTTTACTGCCTTTTCTTCTTGAACTTCTTTTAGGTAGAAGATCTTACTCATATCTGGAGAGTAATTGAATCCATCTATTCCTCCTTCAATATCTGAAATTTGAACAGGATTGCTTCCATCAGGATTCATTTCCCACATCTGGGTGGTTCCACTTGCTGAACTTATGTAGGCGATTTTTTTACCGTCAGGTCTCCAAATTTCGTTGAATTCCTTTTTTTCTGTATTTGTTAATTGAACTGGTTCACCACCTTCAACCGGAAGGGTGTATAAATCTCGATACGAACGATTTTCTTCTTTGTTGAAATAGCTTACTCCGTATAAGATTGTTTTTTCGTCAGGAGAAACATTTTCTCCACCCAGGCGTCCGAATGACCATAAAACTTCAGGAGTCATTACATCCGACTCAAGTTTTATTTCTGGTGTTTTGTACGATGAATCGTCTTTTGATTCCTCAGCTTTCTGATTACAGGATGATAATCCTGTAACAATTGCCAAGCCTAACAAAAGTTGTTTGTTTGTCATGATTGTATAGGTTTGTTGTGTTAATTTATTTTAGCACTGTAAATGTAGGAAATACGAAGAACAATTAATAATTGATTTTAGCTTTGTAAAAGCGTGATATATCTTAGTTGTACTATAAAAAAAGACTCTCAATAAAATTGAGAGTCTTGTCAAATATGTTTTGTTGAAATTATTAAACTACCGGAGTATTGATCGCCTCAATAATTTTAGCTTCTAATTCTTCAGCCAATTCAAGGTTGTCGGCAAGAAGCTTTTTTACTCCTTCGCGACCTTGTCCTAATTTAGTATCCCCATATGAAAACCAAGATCCACTCTTTTTAATTACGTTGTAAATAACCCCAAGATCAATAATTTCACCTGTTTTTGAAATTCCTTCGCCGTAGATGATATCAAATTCAGCTTTACGGAATGGAGGTGCAACTTTGTTTTTTACAACCTTAACACGGGTATGATTACCATTCACTTCATCACCATCTTTAATTTGGCCTATTCTTCTGATATCCAGACGAACCGAAGCGTAAAATTTAAGGGCATTACCACCAGTTGTAGTTTCAGGATTACCAAACATTACACCAATCTTCTCGCGTAATTGATTGATAAATATACATGTGGTGTTGGTGCGGTTGATGTTTGCAGTTAGTTTACGCAAAGCCTGAGACATTAAACGAGCCTGTAAACCCATTTTCGATTCTCCCATTTCGCCTTCAATCTCAGCTTTTGGAGTTAAGGCTGCAACCGAGTCAATTACGATAATGTCAATTGCTGATGAGCGAATTAATTGATCTGCAATCTCTAAAGCTTGCTCTCCGTTATCTGGTTGAGAAATCAGTAGGTTTTCAGTATCAACACCTAATCTTTCAGCATAAGCGCGGTCAAATGCATGTTCAGCATCAATAATTGCTGCAATACCACCTGCTTTTTGTGCCTCAGCAATTGCATGAATGGCTAGGGTTGTTTTACCAGAAGATTCTGGTCCGTAAATTTCAATAATTCGACCTCTTGGTAATCCGCCAACCCCCAAGGCAATATCTAAAGATAAAGACCCTGTTGATATCGTTTCCATATCTTCGATGGCATTGTCTCCCATTTTCATGATAGCACCTTTACCATAGGTTTTATCAATTTTCTCCATCGTTAATTGGAGTGCTTTTAGCTTTTCTTTGTTGATTTCTACAACTTCTTTTGCGCTCATATATTCTCAATTATTTATTTTCTACAGTAGCCCCATTTCAGATAGAATCTGATGGGTGTGATCTTTTGTTTGTACTTTTTGGAATATTTTTTCGATGATTCCTTCTTCCGAAATTACAAAAGTAGTTCTAAGAACTCCCATATATGTTTTTCCGTAAAGTTTTTTCTCTCCCCAAGCACCATAATCTTCAAGGATTTTTTTTTCGGTATCAGCAATTAAATTAAATGCCAAATTGTATTTGGCAATAAATTTTTGGTGCGATGAGATTTTGTCGGGACTTACGCCAATAACTTCGAATCCTTTTTTTGTTAGATCATCGTAGTTTTCGTTTAAATTGCACGATTCTGCAGTGCATCCAGGCGTGTTGTCTTTCGGGTAAAAGTAAAGAATGACTTTTTTCCCTTTGTAGTCCGATAACTTTATTTCTTGTTCATCTTGATTTAAACCATTGAATTCTGGTGCGTTATCTCCTTCTTTTAAGTGTGTCATTGATTCAGAATTTGAATTACAAATATACCTTTATATGAATACAGGTACGAATTTTTAGCATTAAAATTATCAACCACTGAAGTTAAAAAAAAATGGCTCTAAAACATGAGTTTGAGATTTCTTTTTAATCTTTTCTATTCAGTATTTTGTTAATCTTAATCAGTATTTTGTAATTTCGTACTTACACATTATATATTATCTTTGTTATGAAATAATTACTATATTAACTTTTTGTTAGATCCTGCAGAATACAAGAGGTTTGTTAGTTGAATATGATGTGATTGCAGGAGGTATATTTTTTTTGTTGTTAATTGGAGGGAAACATTATTTGTTTTCCCTATTTCCATTTTCAAGAAATTGATTCTATGAATAATAAAATGAGATTACACTACGGTTTATTTTTTCTTTCTTTTTTCTTCTTTCAGGTTTTGCATGCACAAAGCTTTAGTGGAGGGAAAACTGAACAACAGATAGAGCAACAGGCTTTTACATTCTTTGATGGGGAGGATTTTATTAATGCTTTGCCTTTGTATCAAGAATTAATAAATGTGTATCCACAAGATCCAGAATACAACTATTATTTGGGCGTTTGCCAAGTTGAGGTGAATGAAAATATTAAAGAGGCGATCCAGCATCTTAAAATTGCATCAACAAAAAATGTAAATGCATCGGTCCCATATTATTTGGGGCGAGCTTTTCATATGAATTATGAGTTTAATTCTGCAATAAGATATTATCGGAAATTTAGAGAGTATTACAAGAAAAAATCAATTGGAATTGACCGTTTGATCGAAATGTGTCAGAATGGCTTGCCTCTTGTGAATTCTTATTATATTGTTGATGTCAAAAAGAAAAAAGTAGTAGCTAGAAATGAATTTTTCAGGTACTACGAGTTGGAAGGTTTTGAGGATCGATTGTCAAAAAAAGATAATTCTCTTACATCCAGAAATGATGGTGAAGGAGATAAAGAGGTTGCCTGTCTTGCAAATAAAGGGCAATATATCTATTTCTCAAGTTTCGGTAAGAGTAAAAAAACAGGCCGAGATTTATACCGAGCCAAAAGACTTCGAAATGGAGGTTGGGGAGAATGGGAAGAACTAACTTCATTAAATTCACCTTATGATGAAGTGTATCCCTTCATGTCCAATGATGGCAGAACTTTATATTTTTGCTCTCAAGGACATACTAGTATGGGCGGATTTGATATTTTCAAATCAATTTATAATGAAATATCAGATACGTGGACAGAACCGCAAAATATGGGATTTCCTGTAAATTCAACAGCGAATGATTTGTTTTTTGCAACTGATTTAAATGATGAGTATGCTAGTTTTATGTCGAGCAGAGAAAATGGGAAAGATGAGGTTACCATTTACAAAATAAAATTGTCGGAATATTCAGAACAAAAAGTAGTGATGAATCCTGATTTGCTTGCGAATATTGCAACATTAAATGTTGGAAGTAATACTAGTACTGTGGATGGAAATTTATTTCAGAGTAGTGCAGAAAAACCTTCCTATTCAATGAAATACAATAAAAAGGATTTTCCGTACTTTAATTTCCCAGTTAATAACGAATTAACTTATCATTATTTAAATGAATTTAAGTCGAGCGAGGCAAGAGAAGTTTTTATTGAAGCCAAAAATGACCAATTTAATTCAGATAGCTTAATTGGCTCTACTGATGAGTTAAGAAAGCAACTGGATGATTTGGAAGGTATGCCTCATACTATTTTGGCAAATAAAATATCCAAACTCGAGCAAAAGTCTTTTGAGTTAGGTAAGCAGGCTGAAAATAAGTTGTTGAAGTCTCAATCTCAGGAATCTGATTATCTGAGTAAAAATATTGTTGGAGCGGTTACTCTTGATGTGAATACACCTTCAAAGAAAGGACAATTGATTATGAGTTCGGAAACTGTGCCTGTTGCAAATACCATCTTTGATTCAGAAATGACGAATAAATCTAAAGAGGGATATGTTTATCATTTACAGGTTGGAGTATTCTCAAATAGGGCTGAACCAAGTTTTTTTTCTGGCTTAGGTGAAGTAAAAGAGGAGATTGTAGGGAACGGAAAGTTGTATAAATATATGGTAGGGACTTACTCTACATTTGCTTCCGCTAAGAAAGAAATTCCAGAAGTTCGCCAATTGTTCCCAAATACTTTTGTTGTAGCTTATAAAGATGGGGTTAAAACTAGTTTAGGTACCGCAATAAAAGTTACTGATCAGGATTACAAACATGAGCCGCAGACAACTACTATTGTTGCCAATGTGAAATCAGTTTCAGATGTAAATGATGATAAAGTTAATTTTAGGGTTCAGATTGGAGCCTATTCCGGAGAGGTTCCCCAGGATGTAAAATTAAAATTAGAAAACTTCTCTAAATATTCTATATATTATTCTAAAGATTATAGAGGTTACACCATTTGTACTGTTGGTAATTTTGATTCTTACAGTAAAGTGAGTAAATTGAAGATGGAACTTCGTGAGGCTGGATTAGGAGATGCTTTTACAGTTGCATTTTCTGGAAATGATAAAATTACTATTCAGCAAGCTCTCGAAATACTTAGACAATAATATACAATATCTTTTATGTTTGGGATTAAGGAGACACATACTGATAAAAAGGAGAAAGATGTAATTACTGATTTGTTAAATCGCAATACATTGATGCTCATTAATGATGATTTTCATACTTTCGATTTTGTGGTAGATGCATTAATTGATGTATGCAGACACGATCCTGATCAGGCTGAGCAATGTGCTTACATTACACACTATAAAGGGAAGTGTGATGTGAAAAAAGGCAAAATGAGTACCATTAAGCGCATGCGCGACAGATTAGCAGAAAAGGGGTTGAAAGTAAATATCGTTTAGTTTCAAATAAATCAGATTGATAGCAAATGACAGCATTAATTATTGTACTACTCATTGTTTTTGGTATTGTTCTTTTACTGTTGGAATTTTTAGTAATTCCTGGTGTTACTCTAGCTGCTGTTGGGGGTATTTTAATGATGGTGGGAGGAATTTATATGTCCTATGATCATTATGGAAATTCTGTAGGACACCTAACCGTATTGGCATCCATTGTTCTTAGCGGCATTTCTCTGGCTTTCGCATTAAAGTCTAAAACATGGAATAGAATTATGCTAAATACCGAAGTCGATTCTAAAGTTTTGAAATTGGAAGATGATAGTATATCGATTGGAGATCAGGGAGTTTGTGTGTCGCGTCTTGCCCCTATGGGTCAAGTGAAGTTAAATCAGAAAATTGTTGAGGCTAGATCAACTGGAGCTTATGTTGATGAAAAAACAAAGGTTGTGGTAGTTGGTATTATTGATAAGATTGTAATTGTAAAACCTATTTAAAATAAATCAAATGGAAATTGGTGCATTAATAATGTTAATTGTGGCAATTGGAGTAGGCATTTATATTTTATTTGTTTTTATTCCTGTTGCCTTGTGGTTTTCAGCTCTACTTTCGGGAGTTCGAATTTCCTTACTTCAACTTGTTTTTATGAGATGGAGGAAAGTTCCGCCAAAAGTAATTGTAAGTGCTTTAATAGTGGGTACAAAAGCTGGTTTAGATTTAAATCGTGATGAGTTGGAGGCGCACTATTTGGCCGGAGGCCATGTTGCGCAAGTAACACATGCCTTAGTTTCTGCATCAAAAGCCAATATTGAATTGGGGTTTAAAATGGCAACAGCTATTGATTTAGCAGGTAGAGATGTCTACGAAGCTGTTCAAATGAGTGTTATTCCTAAAGTTATTAATACACCTCCAGTAACAGCCGTTTCTAAAGATGGTATTCAGTTAATTGCTAAGGCAAGGGTTACTTTACGTGCGAATATCCGACAGTTGGTTGGTGGAGCTGGAGAGGAAACTGTGTTGGCTAGAGTAGGAGAAGGTATTGTTTCTTCAATTGGTTCGAGTGAATCTCATAAAACAGTTCTCGAAAATCCTGATTTTATTTCCAGAGTGGTTTTGGAAAAGGGTTTGGATGCTGGTACTGCTTTTGAAATCTTATCCATTGATATTGCCGATATTGACATAGGGAAAAATATTGGTGCTGTATTACAAACAGATCAGGCAGAGGCTGATTTAAAGATTGCTCAGGCGAAAGCAGAAGAGAGAAGAGCAATGGCTGTTGCACTTGAACAAGAGAATAAAGCATTGGCTCAGCAAATGCGTGCTAAGGTGATTGAAGCGGAAGCTGAAGTTCCAAGAGCAATGGCTGAGGCGTTCCGTAATGGTCAGTTTGGCATTATGGATTATTACCGGATGAAGAATATTGAAGCGGATACGAATATGAGAGAAAATATTGCGAATCCATCTGATAAAGGAAAAAAGAAATAGATAAAATATTGTGATTTTTTATAGTAACCGGGGAGTATTTGCTTACTTTCCGGTTTTATTTTGAGAAATTTGAAAAAAAAATAAAGGGTAATGTCATTGATTTATAATTTACTATAATTTTAAGTGCAGAAATCTTTAATTAATGCTGAGAAAATATTTTGCACATCTGAATTTTTTACATACTTTTGCTTCCGCAATAAAGGAGAGGTGGGTGAGTGGCTGAAACCACCAGTTTGCTAAACTGACGTACGGGAAACTGTACCGGGGGTTCGAATCCCCCTCTCTCCGCAATTTTTTCTATAAGGATGGAAAAAGGAATTTGGAGAAAATTATTTTTTCAGTTCGTAAGTTTTCGGGGTGTAGCGTAGCCCGGTTATCGCGCCTGCTTTGGGAGCAGGAGGTCGCAGGTTCGAATCCTGCCACCCCGACGAAAATTTTTC
>JBFFMG010000025.1:0-18978 GCA_041554215.1 Labilibaculum sp. | reverse complement strand
TTAAGAAAAATTTCTGAAAAAGAACGTCGATGGGCTCTCAACATCATTCGTAAACACAATAAAAACACTGAAAAAGTGAATGAATTAATCTCTTTTGTTAAAGAAAATGGAGGTATTGAATATACAAGACATAAAATGATTGAATACAAACAAAAAGCTTTGGGTATTTTAGGTGAATTTCCAACATCTGAAGCCAGAGAAGCTCTAGTGAACTTAGTTGATTACACAATTAGCCGAAATAAATAATTCATTTAGCTGGTAGGAAGTTCAAGAGTAAAAGTACTTCCTTTACCCGGAGAACTTTCCAATGATATTGTTCCGTTATTTTGTTTCACAAATTCATTGCAAAGAATTAAACCTAAACCTGTTCCCGACTCCTCACAGGTTCCAACTCTTGTGTAATTCATGTCTAATCGAAACAATCTTTTCTGATTCTCCTCACTAATTCCTAACCCATCATCTTCGATTGAAATTATTGTTTTTGAGTCATTTTGACTTATTCTAAATTGAATATTTCCTCCTGGATTAGTAAACTTAATGGCATTGGAATATAAATTTCGAATTACAGTATCGAGCATGTATTCATCGACAAAAGCCATGGTATTTACTCCCTTACTTACTCTAACATGTATATTTTTCCGATCTGCTTTGGTATGATGAAGCTGAATATTCGAATCCACTAATTTAAACAGATCAATTTGCTTGGGAGCATGTACAATTTTTCCAATTTGCGATCTTCCCCACTCCAGTAAATTTTTTAATAAATTGTATTCCTGTGTTGCTGCTGAATGAATAATTGCCGAAGCCTCAAAAATCTGATCAGCTGACATTGTCTTGCAATTTTGATACAAGTTTTTTGCTATTGGCAACAAAGCATTGAATGGATTTTTCAAATCATGGGCAATAATTGAAAAGAACTTATCTTTTGTTTTAATTGCCTCATTTAACGCATCCTCAGTTCTTTTGCGAACAGTGATATCGCGAGCAATTGCTAGTAAGGTTTCACATTCTCCAACCAAATTAAATTCTGGAATTAATTGCCATTCAAAATGACGAACTTCTCCTTCAACAATTACACTAAAATCAACGCAATGTGGCTTCTTCAATTCAAAAGCCAAATCAATTTCCTGTTCCCAAAACATACACTTATCAACAGGAAAACCCATTTCAAAGTGAGTTTTACCAATAAACTCTTCGGGTTTAATTTTCAGAATATTTAATGAAGCTGAATTCACAAATAAATGTTTGTGATCAACATCAAACCTCATGATTAAATCTGGAGCATTTTCGACCAAAGTGCGAAATCGCTCTTCACTTTCTGACAATTTATTTTCAGCAATTTTCCTTTTTCTGATATCCCTTATGGCAACAAATGAAATATTGGTATTTGAAAAACTGATTAAATTTGCACTTATTTCAACTGGAATTCGTTCTCCTGAGCGACAAATAAGAATGGTCTCAAATAATGCAGCCCCATTCGACTTTAAATATTCCTGACGTTTATCAAAGGACATTGAATAACTAGGATCATCAATATCCTTAATAGTTAAACTAAACAATTCCTCGTTGGAATATCCCAACAAATCGGCCAGTCGGGAACTGAATTCAATTAAATTTCCTTTTTCATCATGAACCAAAAAAGCATCACCAGCTGATTCAAAGATATTTTTGTAGAATTCCTCTCTTTGTCCAATTCGATCAACCAGATGGTAGTAACTTGAAATATCTTTACTTTGAACAATAATTCGCTCAACATCACCAGTCTTACTTAAAATCGGTGAAAGATATTTTTCTTCAAATAGAATCCTACTATTCTCCAAATTTGACTTTAGAAAACTATTCGACTCCTTGCTTTTAATAACCTGATGTACAGCACACTCCTCACAAGATTTATCTAATCCATAAAAAATCTTATGGCACTTTTGCCCAATTAATTCAGATCGTTTTAAATCCGTTCCCATTAATCGTTTTGCATTCACTTCAATTAAAATAAAATTAGTGTCAATTACAGAAACTGCATCCTTACCATTAATTAAAGATTTAGATTGATCGCATTCCTCTTTAATATCCTCATTAGGAATTAATCCACGCAATCTTTCAACTTCATTTTCCAGCTCTTGAATTCGACTCTTTAACGAATCGTGGGATTCATTGTACATGAACAATAAACAATTAAAAGGTGATGTTAAATAAATTTATTGCAAGTAAATAAAAAAAGTCGGAATTAATCCGACTTTCAAGTTATAAAATTATGTATTTTAAAAATACTTAATTTCTTTTTGCTCACCTGTTTCGAGCAAATGAATTTCACTCAATATGCTATTTGCTAAACTTGAAGCTCCTATTCTTAAATATTTATTATTTAACCAATCTTCGCTCAGGTTATTTCTCGAAATCGCAAAAAACTCAATTGCATCCTTACCTGTTGAGATTCCGCCTGCTGGCTTAAAGCCAACCATCTTGCCTGTCCTATCAAAATACTCTTTTATTGCCTGTGTCATAATATAAGCGGCCTCCAAAGTCGCATTAACAGGAACTTTTCCTGTAGAGGTTTTAATAAAATCAGCTCCAGCTTCCATTGCAAGAATAGACGCGGTACGAATATTTTCTGCCGTTTTAAGTTCACCTGTTTCCAAAATAACTTTTAAATGAGCCTTTCCACAAGCCTCTTTCTGAATTGCTATTTCATCAAACACCGTTTGATAATCTCCTTCTAAAAAAGCTCCAATTGATATCACGATATCAATATCATCAGCTCCCTTTTCAACGGCCATTTTACATTCCAATGCTTTAACTTCAATATATGATTGAGAAGATGGGAAAACACCTGCTACAGAAGCAATTCTAACGCCCTCAGCTTTTAAGTTTTCATTCAATGTTGGCACCTGATACGGATATACGCAGATAGCAGCCACATTTGGCATGTCAAAATCATTCTGGAAGTTATTTACATTGTCAGCAAAACTTTTAGCCTTTGCGTGCGTGTCTGTCGAGTTCAAAGTCGTTAAATCTATCAAAGAAAAATTCTTCTTCAGATTTTCAATTGTGTACAAAGCTTCAAAATCTCTGTCCAAAATTGAATTGACATTTGCTTTTACTTCTGCATCGCTAATCTTAAGATCGTATGATTTTAAGATTTCTAAAATGTCTTTCTTCATAATGTATGTAAATAATTAGTAACCAGTTGCGAATCGTTATTCGCTGATTTTTCCATCAATAATCTAAACTTCTAAAAGTCAGAATATTGTCTTTAAGTTTACGAAATTAAGATTTTTTTTACTCATCCCCCTATTTAAGCCCTCTTAATTAATCCGCCATTAACAGGGTAAATAAAATCAAGCTAATTTAATTTATCATTTCCTTTATGTCGATCTTTATCCCGTTCCGTTTTCTTTTCTATATTCTTATGAAAAGCTTCATTTAAATCGACTCCTGTCTGATTTGCCAAGCACATTAAAACCCAAAGGACATCTGCCATTTCATCACCTAAATCAACCTGCTTATCACTTTCTTTAAAAGATTGCTCTCCATATTTTCTTGAAATAATTCGAGCCACCTCTCCCACTTCTTCGGTTAAAATGGCCATATTGGTTAATTCGTTAAAATATCGAACGCCATGTTTTTTGATCCATTGATCAACCATTTCCTGCGCTTCTTTTATTCCGATCTGCTTCATCTCTTATTCTTTGTTTTTAGTATCCATTACAATGGTAACCGGTCCGTCATTAATTAATGAAACTTGCATTTCAGCGCCAAATTTTCCTGTTTCAACCTTTTTTCCGGATTCTTTTTCCAAACATTCCACAAAATTCTCATACAAAGGCACCGAAATATCCGGTTTTGCAGCCGAAATATAGGAGGGTCTGTTCCCTTTTTTTGTTTTTGCATGCAATGTAAACTGACTAATTGCCAAAATATCTCCATTAACATCCATCAATGATTTATTCATCACTCCCTCTTCATCATCAAAAATTCGAAGATTGCATACTTTTTTACTTAACCATTCGGAATCTTCGGCAGTATCGGCATTCTCAATACCAACCAATACCATAAGTCCTTTCGAAATTTCACCGATTATTTCAGAATCCACACTTACCGAAGCTTGGGTAACCCGCTGTACCACAACACGCATATCAATATAATTACTAAGATTTTTATTAATTACAACAAACCGTTATTTTGTTAAGACACAATCACTATGCACTTATTACCAGTTGTTTTTATATGTTTTAAAAGCCACTTTTAAATTCGTCGTTAACGATCTATTCTATTAGTCCACTCAAATATAACACTTCAAAACTAAGTGCAGAAAAACATCTGAAGCTGATTTTATTACCAATACCCCTATTAAAACTGAGTCTAAATTAAAATAATTCCGCAGAAATAATCATATTTGTAGAATCAAAAAAACAAACAAAAAAATCATGCGGTATTTTATCAGTTCATCCAATAATCCGGCCTTTAATATTGCCACAGAAGAGTACTTGCTCAAAAACTACGAAGACGACTTCTTCTTTTTATATATCAATACTCCCGCGCTAGTTGTGGGCAAACATCAAAATACATTGGCCGAAATTAATCTGGAAAAAGCTGAACACGAAAAAATTCCTGTTGTTAGACGAATGTCTGGTGGTGGTACAGTTTTTCACGATGAAGGAAATTTAAACTATTGCTTCATTAAAAAAGGCGACAATGAAAAACTCGTTAATTTTAAAAAATACAGCCAACCGATTGTTGATACACTCCAAACACTAAATGTTGATGCAAAATTTGAAGGTAAAAGTGATTTAACCATTGCTGGGAAGAAGTTTTCGGGGAACGCTTCTCATATCTTCAAAAATAAAGTCATGCAACATGGCACAATGCTATTTTCAAGCGATTTAAACCGTTTAAACCAGTTGCTGAAGGTCAATCCACTCAAGTTTAAGGATCGAGGCATTAGATCCATTAGAAGTAAGGTCACTAACATCTCGGAATACCTTTCCAATTCCATATCAATTGGAAAGTTTGGGCAATTAATCTTAACTGATTTAAAAGTGAAATTTCCTAATTCCAAATAATTACGATTATCAGCTATTGATAATGAAAAGATAGAAATTTTAATGAACGAAAAATATAATAACTGGGAGTGGAACTATGGCTACTCCCCCAATTATACATTCGAGAAACTAAGTAATTTTTCAGGAGGATCAATATTAGAGATTAGCATGAAAGTAGAAAAAGGAATCATAAAAAATATCGACTTATTTGGAAATTGCCTAGTCGAAAATCATATTTCGAACTTTAAAAGCGAACTAATTGGTAAATATCACGACAAAAACACTATCAGTAAAGCACTTAAAAAACTCGACTTAAACCTATTCTTTAATAAAATTACAGATAAAGAGATTTTATTAGCTCTTTTTTAAAAATACAATTTTACTAAAATTAGAACAAACAAACGAAAAATACCTACATTAAAGCATTAAGTTAAAACTCCTAATTAAAATATTTCCAAACAGTTAACGCTTTCGAATTACCAAGCTCAATTTCCAAATCTGCAACAGTAGCTTTTTTCACATTTTCTACCGACTTGAACTTTTGAATTAATTTTTGAACTGATTTTGGACCAATCCCTTCAATTTTATCTAATTCCGAGACTATAAATGCCTTCGATCGCTTCTGCCGATGAAAGGTAATTGCAAAACGATGCGATTCATTTCGTAAATGCTGAATGGTTTTTAGAGTTTCTGAATTCTTATCCAAATACAATGGGTAAGGATCACCAGGAAAATAAATTTCCTCCAAACGTTTAGCAATACCAATAACGGATATTTTTCCACGCAACCCTAACTTATCCAAACTATTTAAAGCAGCACCCAATTGTCCTTTTCCTCCATCAATTAAAATCAATTGTGGCAAACTCTTCCCTTCATCCAACAACCTTCGGTAACGTCTATAAATTATTTCTTCCATTGAAGCAAAGTCATTGGCTCCTTCTACAGTTTTTATATTAAAATGACGATAATCTTTTTTGTAAGGTCTTGCATTTCTAAAAACAACACAAGAAGCAACTGGATTAGTTCCTTGTATATTCGAATTATCAAAACATTCAATATGAACCGGTGCATCTTTCAATCTTAAATCGGTTCGCATGGTTTCCACAATTCGATCCGAATGGGATTCTTTTAAAGACTTATCTCCTTTCTTTAACTTCTCGAGACGGTAATATTTGACATTACGTTCCGATAAGTCCAGTAATTTCTTCTTGTCGCCACGTTGAGGAACTACAAAACGAATATTCTCAATTTCTAAATCAAGTTCGAAAGGCACCAATATTTCTTTTGCTGTACTGAAAATCTTTTGGCGTATTTCTGTTATTGCCAACAAAAGTAAATCTTCTTTACTCTCATCCAACTTCTTCTTCATCTCAATAGTATGAGCTTGAATAATTGCACCATTCACAACCTTAAGAAAATTTACGTAAGCAAAGTTTTCGTCATCCACAATAGAATAAATATCAACATTATTAATTGATGGATTTACAATGGTAGATCTACTTTGGTATTTCGATAACAGTTCAAGTTTTTCTTTAATGATATGAGCTTCCTCAAACTTAAAATCGACAGCCAATTCCTGCATCTTTTCCTTCAAATGTGAAGTTACCATACCTATATTTCCTTTTAAAATATTACGTATGTCTGCAATTTTTAAACTGTATTCTTCGTGATTTTCTTTACCAACACATGGCGCTTTGCAATTACCAATATGATATTCCAAACAAAGCTTAAACTTTTGCTCTTTTATCCCCTCCTCATTCAATTTCAGATTACAGGTTCGCAATTGATACAGAGAACTAATCATATCCATTAAAATCCTAACCATTTTCACACTAGTGTATGGACCAAAGTATTCGGCTCCATCTTTTAATAAATGTCGGGTGACAAGTACTCTAGGGAACGCTTCTTTTTTAATACAAATCCATGGAAATGATTTATCGTCTTTTAATAGAACATTGTATCGAGGTTGATGTTTTTTAATGAGGTTATTTTCCAATAGCAAAGCATCAGCCTCCGACTCCACCACAATATGCCGAATATCCACAATTTTGCGAACCATTATATTGGTTTTTGCCGAATCGTGAACTTTATTAAAATAGGAAGCAACTCTTCGTTTGAGTCGCTTCGCTTTTCCCACATATATAATAGTACTGTTCTCGTCAAAGAACTGATACACTCCTGGTTCTTCCGGTAAGGCAGAAACCAAGGATTTTAAATGATCTATATTTTTGTTTTTTATCACCTAGTCTAATTTTCCTCTAATATAGTTTACTCTTCTTTAAAAAGATTAATCACTTTAAATTCTTTTACATCAAACAGACCTTTATCCGATAATTTAAGTTTTGGGATCACTAATAAGGACATAAATGCAAGCGTCATAAATGGAGATTCAAAATTTGAGCCAAGAGCTGAAGCAAAATTACTTAGTTTCACATACTCCCCAACTAACTCCTCTCCCGTTTTGTTCGACATTAAACCAGCAACCTCCAATCGAACAAATTCTCTTTCTCCATTATTTACTGCAACAATTCCACCTTTCATTTCAATCAAGGTATTTATTGCATGCAGCAACTCTTCATCACTAGTTCCTACCGCAATAATATTGTGACTGTCGTGCGCAATACTTTCTGCAATCGCTCCCTTCGTATAACCAAAACCTTTTGCAAAACCCATTACTGGCTTACCATTATCGTAACGACTCATCACAACCATCTTCAGTAAATCATTATCAATATCCGATACAACATTTGCATCCACAACCTTTGGTTGACACAAAACAGAATCTGTAATTAAATCACCATCGTTAACCACCATTGCAAGCAACGAACCATTTTCTGGTTTTACACATAAATCAGATAATTGAATTGGCTTGCGACTAAAATTATTCAAGATAATTTCATTATTTACTTGAAACAAAACTTCATTGCTTTTATAAAGGCAAACCCCTTTTCTAAATGCTTGTTCTACTATAAATGATTCCGGATTGTCAATTACAATAAAATCTGCAGAATCACCAACCTGCAACAAACCCAAATCCAAACTATAGTGACGAATCGGATTGTAACTTGCTGCCCGAAGTAATGAAAATAAATTGAGTCCTTTTTTCAGCCCTTTTTTAATCAAATAATTTATGTGTCCTTTTTCAATCAAATCATCAGGATGCAAATCATCGGTACACAACATGATTTTTTCTGGATGCGTTTCGAACAAAGAACAAAGAGCATCAAAATCTTTGGCTGCACTTCCTTCTCGTATTTGAATCATCATTCCTAATGAAATCTTCTCAAGAGCTTCTTCCAAAGTAGAACATTCATGATCTGCCGAAATACCAGATGCTACATATTTTTTAAGATCCTGCCCTTTTAATCCAGGAGCATGACCATCTATTTTTTTGCCAAGTTTTTTACAAGCAATTATTTTTTTAAGAACCTCAAGATCGTCATTAACAACACCCACATAATCCATCACCTCGGCAAGACAAACGACCTCTTCTCTTTTTAATAAACTTTCCACAATATTACTATCCAATACAAAACCCGAAGTTTCGTAAGGCGTTGCCGGAACACATGAAGGAACACCAAAGCGAATTTCCAAGGGGACTTTTTTAGCATCATTAATCATGAAATCTACACCAATCTCTCCCAATACATTTGCAATTTCGTGCGGATCTGTTACTAAGCCTAACGTACCTTGCCTAACGGCTAAATTTGCAAATCGGCTTGGTATCAAAAGCGAACTTTCAATGTGCATATGTGCATCAACCAATCCTGGTAAAATGTATTGATCCGGAACAGAATCTCTTTGGGTAATAGAAATAATTCGTCCCTCTTCAACGACAACTTCAGCGCTAATTATTCTGTGCGAAATAACATCGACCACCTTACCTGATATCGAAAATGAATTGTTTGTCATATCTAGTATATTTTCTTTTTATGATCCTATCAAAAAATAATCAATTAAAATAGCTCAATATTACCTTCAAAAAAGCCCGAAAAAAGCTTTTTCAGTTGTGAAAAACCAATTTCGGGCGTTTTAAGGAGTAAACTATTTTAAAATACTCCTTAGTTCCACGTGGAACGTTATCGTCCCATAAGCACTAAAAGAACGTTAATATCACTAGGTGAAACACCCGATATTCGCGATGCCTGACCTATGGTTTGGGGTTGTATTTTATCCAATTTTTGTCTGGCCTCTGTCGAAATAGATTGTAAACTTGAATACTCAAATCGACCTACGATGTTTATATTTTCCAAACGAGTTAGCTTTTCAGCAATCAATTTTTCTCTATTAATATAACCTGAATATTTTATAAGAACCTCTGCTGCTTCAATAATTTCTTCTCGCCTATTTGGAATTGAATCTATTACTTCTTTTAATGGTAATACATCTTCCATTAGATCCAAAATTTGAACCTGAGGCCGAAGTATGATATCGTATAATTTAACTCCTTGCTTTAACGGTGCAGTTCCTAATTTCTCAAGCACTGGGTTTAAAAATTTTGGTTTACAACTAAATTCTTTACAAAAGGTAACCAATTTATCTCTAAATTCAATCTTCTCTTTTAGCAAATCCATACGCTTTTTACCTACTAAGCCCAACTCAAAAGCCTTCGGACTTAGTCGTAAGTCTGCATCATCTTGTCTTAACAAAATACGATATTCTGCTCTCGAAGTAAACATTCGATAAGGTTCATCAACACCTTTGGTTACTAAATCGTCTATTAAAACTCCAATATAAGCTTCATCTCTATTAAGCGTAAAAGCCTTTTTCCCTTGTACGGATAAGCTTGCATTTATACCTGCCATCATTCCTTGGGCCGCTGCTTCTTCATAACCTGTTGTACCATTAATCTGTCCAGCAAAGAATAAATTAGAAACTAGTTTGGTTTCCAATGTGTGATGAAGTTGAGTAGGATCGAAATAATCATACTCAATTGCATATCCTGGGCGATACATTTTCACTTTTTCCAAACCTGGAACTTTTTGAAGTCCTTTCAATTGAACATCCCATGGAAGACTCGACGAGAATCCATTGATATAATACTCATGAGTGTACTCTCCTTCAGGCTCCAAAAAAAGTAAATGTTCTTGTTTCTCTGCAAAAGTAGATAGCTTTGATTCTATACTTGGGCAATATCTTGGTCCTGTACTCTGAATGGTTCCATTGTACATTGGCGATTCCTCAAATCCTTCACGTAATTCGTTGTGAACGTCAATGTTTGTGTACGTAATATAACAAGGTCGCTGCGTAAGTGTTCTATCTACATGGTCGGTTAAGTAAGAAAACTGATAAAAGCCTTCCTCCCCATCTTGTCTTTTCATAACTGAAAAATCGATACTTCTTCCATCTAAACGAGCTGGTGTTCCAGTTTTCATTCTGCCAACTTCAAAACCAATACTTTTCAATTGTTCACTAATTCCAACTGATACTGGTTCTGAGGTTCGACCACCTTTTTCTTGCTTGCTTCCAATATGCATTAGTCCATTAAGAAAGGTGCCATTAGTAAGTATTACCGTTTTGGCAGTGATATCAATTCCTAACTTAGTTTTAACACCAATTGCCTTCCCATCTTCTATAAGTACCCCAACAACGGCATCCTGCCACATATCAAGATTGTCTGTATTTTCAACAATTTTTCTCCATTCTGAAGAAAAAATCATTCGATCACATTGAGATCTTGGACTCCACATTGCAGGTCCTTTAGAGCGATTTAGCATCCTAAATTGAATGGAAGAACGGTCGGTAACTATTCCAGTAAACCCTCCTAAAGCATCTAACTCACGTACAATTTGCCCTTTTGCAATGCCACCAATAGCAGGATTACAAGACATTTGAGCAATTTTATTCATATCCATAGTAATCAAAAGAACCGAAGCTCCCAGATTTGCCGCAGCTGTTGCTGCCTCACATCCGGCGTGACCGGCTCCCACTACTATAACATCATACTTAGGCAACATATATTTAAAGATATTTGTATTCGTTATTCCTTATCTTGACGTAAAGATAAGAATTTTGTCTATATATCTGAATACCAAAAGACTAGACTTACAATGGTTGTATTAACCATCTAGAATTCAGCGCAATAAACTTAAAAAATTTTACAAATTTAATCAATCTCGGAAAGTAATGCTAATGATTCGTCTTCCTTTTGGGTCATTATTTCCTGATCCTCATCTGTCTTATCATCAATTCCCATTAAATGCAGTACACCATGAATCATTACACGATACAATTCCTGAAAATAATCGCACTTATATTCTTTTGCGTTATCTAGAACCGTATCAACACTAATAAATAAATCTCCTGAAATTATATCAGAAACTGTATAATCAAAGGTGATAATGTCTGTAAAATAATCGTGATTTAGATGTTCACGATTCATCTCTAGTAAATAGTTATCAGAGCAGAAATAATAATTTATCTCGCCTATCTCGAAACCATTATAAACAACAACGCGATTGATCCATTCGCTTAAGCGCTTTTGATCAATCGCGGGAATACTAGTTTCGCACGTATCGTAAGTAATCAACATTTTTTTATCCAAAAATAAATTTCATTTCAACAATTGCACCATTCTCACCAAATTCAATATCATCTGCAAGGTGATTCATTAGAAAAATTCCTCTTCCATGTGTTTTTTCTAAATTTTCAGGAAGGGTTGGATCGGGAATATTCATATAATCAAATCCTTTTCCTTCATCACCAATAAAAAAGCTAATGGATTCGTCGCTGATATCGTATCCAATTCTCACTTTTTTGGTAATATCTAGTTGGTTCCCATGCAGAATCGCATTATTCACAGCCTCAATAATAGCGACCGAAATTTTTCCGTAAACTTCAGAACTAAGATTATGAGATGAAGATATTTCATCTATGAGTTTTTCGACTCTACTTATGTTTTCTAATTCGGAAGGGAATATTAGCAATTTTTCTGATTTAGTCATTATTTATTTTGATCATGTAATCCAAATACAATTTATTATAATAGTCGAGCATTTTGACATAAGAGTCATTGAAAACACCTTCGAAATCTGATTGTATTCTTTTATACTCAAATATTTCAGAAGGGTTACTTAATTTAATTACATTTCCAGAATTACTTTCTCTTTTCTCATCAAAATCTTTCTCTTGCTGTGCCTTTTCAGCTTCTAGCAGGCGAGAGATTATCCTATTTTGCCTTGTAATTGTACTCGAATTTATAGAAAAATTTGATATGTCCATCTCTGTTTGGTCAATCATTTTCATTATTTCACGTAATATTTTCTCCGTTTCATCTCCAACACTTCCTTTTTGAAGAATTTCACTCAAATTATGTTGAAACATTTCTTGCTTTTGCAAAAACCTACCAAGCTTTTCTTTGGAATTATTTTTGCCATTTCCAGATTTAATTTCCTGAATCATCTCCTCGAGCATCTTTTTTAAAGATTGTTGCTCCGATTGCATTCCAGAAAAAGATGGTTTGCCTCCTTTTTTATCGCCAATTTGATCGCCAGGCATAGCATTTGCCATTTGTTCCATTAACTGTTTAAGAGCTTCGGAAAGAAACAGTGCTAATTCATTAACTTCAGTTAAGACTTTTTGTTGTGTAATGCTAGCTTGAATTTTTCTTCGATTGTTAGCGTCTTCAAGAACCTGATCTAAATAATTACTAATATCAAAAATTCTATTCCCTATTAAAGAGGCAACCTGTGGCGAATGAGATGAGAGTGAAAGCAAGGAATCCTGAATTAATAAATACTCTTCTTTTAAAGCGCCTTGTTCTTCAATCATTCTAACAAATAACGGATTTCGATAATCTATAGTTTTGTAGTCCGTCAATAAAGCTTCCTGCTGAAAAGAGAATTCCATTAGATTATTCATTAGGTGAATTAAATTATCAATATCAACCGTAAGTTGAGCTCCTATACTTTTCGAAAGATTACTATTCAACTTTTGAGCAAGTGATTTTTGTTTTTTAGAAGTAGCTTTCATATTTTTTGAAGCCTTCGCATTTTTTCTATTTTCTAATAAATTTTCTGATTCTTCCATCATCTCAGAAATTTCATGAAGATCTTCAGTTGGATTTTGAAATTGATACGGATCACTAATGCCCGAATTTTTCTCAAGAAGATTTTCAAGATCTTTCTTCAAATCTTTCCATTTTTGCATTTCCTTAAGCTGCTGAGAATTCATTTTTTCCTCCTGCTTGTGCCCTAGGGTACTAATTTCCTCCTGATTATCGGCAATTTTATCAATTCTATCAATAATTTGATTCATACGAACCTCAATATCATATCGTTCGAGCAAACTTAGATTGCGATCCATTTGTTTCTGAAAATCATCAAACGACATGCTTAGTTGGTTCCCAAGCTTATTTAAATCCCCAGATTTGAAATCTTCAGCCAATTTGTTAAATTCTTCGAATAACTTTTTCAGTTCATCATTCATTACATTTTCGAGAAGTTTTTCAATTTGTTTTTGCTTTTCGAGTAGTAATAAATCTTTTGGCTCAGAAGAATTCATCAATTGATTTTTTTTCAAATTCTCTTTCCTAATATTATTCAACAAATCATCTAGTTGTTTCTTTTTAGAATCTATATCTTGAAACAATTGTTGTTGTTGCCATTTGTCTCCAGTTCCATCCAACAAATTTTTCTGCAGGCGCTTTATATCTTTCTGAATGGATTGACTCAAATCAATTCCCTTTTCGATTCGATTAGAGATGCTGTCTTGAATACTCGTGTTCATGTCATACAACTGCTTCGAATCTGGAACCACTAATGAAAATTGTTGAGACTGAGTCATCTTAGGTTTGTTTACCTCATCATTGTCGAAAACTTCAAAATAGTATTGCACTTGACTTCCTTCGCGAACATCAACATTTGCAAAATCGAAAGCAAAATAGAATTCTTGAGAACTAAGGTTTCGACTAACAGGTATGGGAATGTAAACGGGCATTTGATCATTAATTAGATAACTAAACCGTAATTTCGAAAAACCATAATCATCTTTCAAAATGCCTTTAAAATAGTACACCGAACTTACTATTGAATCTTGTATGGTCGATACCTGAATTTCTGGATAAAGATCTGGTATTACATCAATTGAATAATTGGCAAAAAGTTGTTTTTCAAACTCATCATTACTTACATAAATTTGATAGGCATTTTTCCTGAAAATATTCTTAGAAAAAGTAAAAACATCCCCATCCATTTTTGTGTCCAAATGATTGAGTGAATCTTTAAATACAAGACTTACCAAATTTGCATCTTCTCCCTCTATGGTCCATTTTAAAGAAGCTCCTTCTGGAACACTTATATCGCCCAAGTTTTGTTCCTTTCTTTCGGGTAATTTAGTGTACGAAGGTGACTTAACTGAAAGCTCAAAAGATTTGATTCCTGGCTTTAATAAAAGATCTAGTTGATAGACTCGTGAAACTACCTTTCCTGCCTTTAAATAAAAATATAAGTCGCTATTTACATTCCTAAAAAGATAGCTAAAACCATTGTTTCCATTTTTTTTTAGGAGAAACTGATTTCCATCAGAAACAAGGTAGACATCTGCCGGTACATATTTCCCTTCTGTTTGTACTTTTAGTAGAAAATCTGACCCTCTAACAACTTTCATGGATTGTTGGCCCAAAATAAATTTAAAATCAGCTGGAGCGATGTATTCCTTTCTGAAATGAACCAAGCGATTAGTACTCGATGAATACATATCCGGCAAAAGAATGTATGTACTGATAATCGCTACAAGAACAATTAACATGTATTTTAAGTAGCTGAAATTTGATTTAAATGATATTGCTTTTCGGAAAGGAATTAATCGAATAGATTCCATTCTTTGGCTTATGCTAGCCATTAAAAGTGAATCATTTGAGTTTTCAGTTTTACTTGAAAGTTCGGTAAGCTCAAATGTATTTATCAATCGGTCCTGAAGATCTGGGAAATACTGAGTAATAATAGCAATTGCCTGCCTGTAGCTAATTCTTTTTCCTATTTGTAACAATCCAATAATCGGTAAAACAATTAGTTTTATCAGCATTCCTGAAAAAACCAAAATAGAAAAAATTGCTAAAAATGTTCGAACTGAAACAGAAAAGTAAATCAAGTACTCACTATACGAGACAATAAGGAAGTAAGTCAGAACCAGAACAAGACTAAGCAGAATACCTCTAAGTAGCTGATTTTGATAGTATTTACGAATGAATCGGTCTAATTTTTCGATAAATATTTCTTGACTAGAATCCATACCAACTACTACGTAAAAGAATTAATTACGATACAACCACAAAGAAGGATCTAATTTTGTGCTCCCTTTCCATAATTGGAATTTAAGAACTGTTTGGCTTTGTGCCTGATCAGTATACACCACACCAATTTTTTCTTTAGAGGTAACTGAATCTCCTTTTTTAACAGATACTGTTGAAAGATTTGAATAAACAGAGAAAAACTCACCATGACGAATAATTATAACATTGTTTAGTCCCGGCATTGATAAAATATGAGTGACTTCTCCTTTAAAAATTGAGCGGCATTCAGCTTGATTATCTGTCGTAATATTTACCCCATCGTTTCGAACATTGACATGCTTTAGAACCGCATGCTTATGCTCTCCAAATTTTTCAGATATAAAACCTGTTTTTGTTGGCCACGGCAGCTTACCTTTATTTTGATCAAAAGATTCTGAAAGAATTTTCTCTTCGGGTGTTAAGCCAAATTTTCCTGCACCTGTATTTTTCTTGGCTGCCAGTTTAGCCTGCTCTTCAATAATTTTTTGAATTTCTTTTTCAAGCTTTTTAGTATACTTTTGTTGCTTATTTAAATCATCCCTAAGCTGTTTTTCACGTTTTTTCAACTTAGAAATAACCTCGGATTGCTGGGATTTCTCTTGTGCTAAACGATTGTTTTCCTTTGTCTTTTCGGACAGTAAAACAACTTTTTCACTCTTTGCGGTTTTTAAATGAAGCAAATTAACGTTTAGGGTATCTCTTTTAACCGCAATCAATTTGCCCTGTTCTCTGCTGTATTCCGAAAATTGCTGAAGGTATTTGTATCGCTTATAAGCTTGATTAAAATCTTTTGAAGAAAGCAAAAACATTAATTTTTCGTGTGAATTTCTTTGTTTGTAGGCATATAGAATAACCTTTGCATACTGTTGCTTTAGCTTCTTTAATTCTTCTTCCAATCCTTTTACATCACCATTTATTTTAACTATTTGAGCTTCTAAATAGGAAACCTCATTTTCGATGGATTGAATCAATTCTTGTCGCGCCTTGATCCTTTGATTCAACAGATTTAACTGCCCCAAACTAACATCCTTATTTTTAAGTGTATTTGCAAGTAGAGCATTGGTATACGCTATGTCTTTAGCATTCTGCTCTTTTCTTTTCTTAAGTGTGGAAATATTGTGCTGAGAAAAAGCATCTACTGAAAAAATCAACAGTAGTGCAATTACGATATAGAATATCTTACAAGAAGTTAAGTTGCTAATTCCCATAGTGGTTTTTATGGATAAATTCTTTCGTATTTTTCTGGGACTGTAAACGAAAACCTCAGATCCTCAGCAAATGTAAGCTTATTAAATTTAATGTTACAAGATAATACATGTTTTGGATCCTTTACTTCAAAACTCAATCGTTGAGGAAACTTTCTGTTCTCGAAAACAGTAAAATCCCTATACTTAATTGAAATATCTCTGGCAGCATCAAATTCTTTTACTAAAATATCTGTAATTCTCATTAATGAAGGTTCAATATCAATCCTTTGATAATTAAACCGATCAAGTTTATTCAATTTGTCTTTTTTCAATTTCCGATCTATTTTTCTCGCTTTTTCAGATATAAAAACATATTTATCATCTATTATTTTCCCATTGAACGTTCTGATAAAAGCTTTCTCTTTCTCCTCATTATCAATCTTAAAAACCGAATTTGTAATAATACTCTGGAAAGAATAAAAATCCAAATCCATATTTAATTTTTCCGATAAGAACTTAAAATCCTCAATAAGATAAGTCTTCTTGAAGCGATCAATCATTTTTACCGAGTCGGGTGTTATTAGTAAGCGTGCTACTGGTATACCCACTGTGGCCGTAATATCAATCCAAATAACACTGTCCTTTTCTATTTTTATAGAACCTTTAAAACTTTTGGATATTCCATCCACTGAAAAACTAGCCGTAAATCTCTTTACATATAAACTTTTATAATGTAGACTACTATCTATTAATCCACTATAAAGTTTATTGTCTGATATTGGCTTCGCCTTTTCAGTTCCAAACTCATAAATAGATTTACAAGAAAACTGAAAAAGGACAATAATGATTACCAAAACCCTCACAACAGTTTTTAAATATATTTTATTGCTCATTTTTCTCTATTTCCTTAGGAATAATGCCTGTTTTAATTTTTTCAGCCAAATACTCCGAACCTTCACCTATTTCAATTGCTTTTTTCCACTCCTCAAGAGCCCTTTCATTATCTCCTAACCGAAAAAGAATATCTCCGTAATGCTCAATAATTACAGCCGATTCACCACCTCCAAATTCTAAGGCTTTTTCCAAAACACTTTTAGCTTCTAGATATTCTCCCATTCGAAACAAAACCCATCCGTAAGTATCTAGATAAGTAGAGTTTTCTGCTTCTAATTTTACACAAAGAGAACTCATTTTTTTCGCCTTTTCGAGGTCTTCACCTCTAACAGATAAATAGTAGCTATAATTATTCAGCACAATTACATTTTGTGGTTCAAACAGCAATACCTCATCATAAGCTTTAAATGCTTTTTTAGCATTCCCCATTTGATAATAAGCATCACCTAAATAAGTCTGAAACTGAATACGCAGCTTTACATTTTCACCTATATACGAAAAACCTTCCACCAATGTCTCAATGGCTGTTTTATACTCTTCCTTTTGTGCTGCAGCAACACCTTTAAAAATATATAAAAGTGGTTGACTAGGAAAATATTTTAATGCTTCAGAACTTTCTTTAAACATACTTTCAAAATCCAACATTTCATTGTCTATCAAAAGTAATTCTTCCCATACCACATAATTGGTTTTTTCTTCTTCAAGAACTTTTCTTAAGTGATATCGTGCTCCTTCATTATCATTCCTTTTTCTTAGAAAGTCGGCATAAAGAGCATGAACTCTAACTTCACCAGGGTGAATTTGAACCAATTTATCCAACAATCCTTTTAAATAATCATCGGACATCGACTCTTTATCGCCATTCATAAGAATCGAAATAAGAAATTGAATTTTTTGATCGGCCTCAATTTCAGCATTCCCAAATGCTTTGGCAAGAGAAATATTACTTTTTTCAATTTCACCTTTTCGGCGGTAGAAATCCGCTAAATAAAAATGTACTAAGCCATTATTAGGATCAATTTTCAATATTTTCTCATACTGCTCAAAAGCTTTGTCTTCTTCTTTGTCGGCCAAGTATAAATCGGCCAGCATTCCATAAAAATCAGCTCGATATGGATATTTTTTTATCAGTTTCTGAATTTCGGCATAAGCCATTTTTCTGTTTCCTGCGGCAAGATATAATCGTTCCTTTTCCAAGGAAATTCCTTCTTGAATTCCCTCCTTTTTCTCCAAACGATTATAAACATCAATGGCTTGATCGAATTTCTCTACAGAGGCAAAAATAGCTGCCTGCAAATAGTAAAAATCTTTGCGTTCGGGATGTAATTTCACCAAATCATCATAAACAGCACAAGCCTGATCCATCATCCCTTTTTTCTGATAGATATTTGCCAACTGAATTTGATACCAAATATTTGATGGCTGCAATGCAACGGCTCCTCTTGAAAGTTCCAATGCATTACTAAAATCTTCCTGACTCATGTAAATATTCGCCAATTCGTAACGCACCACAGCACTCGAAGGATCAATTTTTAGGCAGGCTGCATACAAAGAAAGCCCTTTGTCGAACTCTTGAAGCAAAACAGCC
>JBFFMG010000024.1:0-19217 GCA_041554215.1 Labilibaculum sp. | reverse complement strand
TTTTTCAGAAATTTTTCTTAAAACATAGATCAAAGGAAGAGTTAATTTTTTTTCTTTGATATCGTTACCAGTTGGCTTCCCAATACTTCCTTGTTTTTCGTAATCGAATAAATCATCTTTCATTTGGAAAGCGATTCCTAGGTATTCACCAAATTTTTTAAGCTTTTGCTGATCCTCAGCATTTGCTTTGGCCGAAATTGCTCCCAATTGAGTACAAGATGCGATTAAACTTGCCGTTTTTTTATAAATGATATTAAAATAAACCTCTTCCGTAATGTTTAATTTTCTTGATTTTTCCAATTGAAGTAGCTCTCCTTCACTCATTTCCCGAACAGCATCAGATACAACTTTAAGTTGTCCAAACTCATTATTGTCAAGAGCAATTAGGAGACCTTTCGATAGAAGAAAATCTCCAACCAATACAGCGGCCTTCGTTTTCCATAAAGCATTAATCGAGAAAAATCCGCGTCTTTCGTATGCTTCATCCACAACATCGTCGTGTATTAAAGTGGCAGTATGTAGTAATTGAGTTAAAGCCGCAGCCGTATAGGTCGAATCGTTAATTTCACCAATAAGTTTAGCACTTAAAAAAACAAGAATGGGTCTTATTTCTTTCCCTTTACGCTTGATAATGTATCGGTTTATGATGTCAAGTAAACGAATTTTTGTCTTCATCGAATCCTTAAAGAAGGACTCAAATTGTTCCATCTCTTTCTTAACCGGTGATTTAATATCGTTAATCGTGATTTTTTTCAAATTCATAGCAACCAAAGTTAATAATTTATCCTTCCTAATATAATCAGATATAATGAAAATTATCGGATTTGAAACTCTAGTATTTATTAAGACTTTAACTAAATTATATACAAATCGATAAATTTAACTGCTTCAATATGTTTTAAGTAGCCTATTTAAGAATATATTTATATATTTGCATTTGATACTTTACGTGAATAATATTTGTGTATGAAAATTAAAGAATTAGAACCTGCAAAGCTAGAGCAAGCAGCAAACATGCTAAAAGCAATTGCTCATCCTATGAGAATTGCTATTTTGGGATATCTGGAGGATGGGAAAAAGCTTACAGTAACTGAGATTCATGAATTATTAAAGATAGAACAATCAACCACTTCTCATCATTTGGGAATTTTAAAAGATAAAGGTGTTCTTTCATCAAAACGAGAAGGAAAGAATACATATTATTACCTAAAGCACTGTAGCCTAAGTAATATCGTTGATTGTATCAGCAATTGTACTCATGGATAAGAAATTGAAAAACAAGTTTCGAGCTTGTTTTTATACGATGTAAGTAAATGGCGAAAGTAAGATTAACCAAAGAGTTCCGTTTTGAAATGGCTCATGCCTTATGGAACTACGATGGACTTTGTAAGAACATTCATGGTCATTCCTATATTTTATTTGTAACTGTAATTGGAGAACCGATTACCGATGCAAGTAATTCAAAATTGGGTATGGTAATGGATTTTGGAGATTTGAAAAAGATCGTTTCAGAAGAAGTTGTTGATCAGTTGGATCACTCGCTTGTCTTGAGTAAGGCTACGCCTAACTTGCAGCAGTTGAATGTTGAGCAGATGTTCGATCGCTTTTTCATTACTGATTATCAGCCAACTTGTGAAAACATGATTGTTGATTTTGCAGAAAAAATTAGTAAACGTCTGCCTGTTGATGTGAAACTTCATTCCTTAAAATTACATGAAACGGCTACTTCATTTGCAGAGTGGTATGCTGAAGACAATTAATTGGGAAAAAATATATTTAAAGAGCCTGAAATTCGTTTCAGGCTTTTTTGCGTTTATAAAAGAAACAGCAGAGAAATAATTATATGATTGAAAATTGTTCCAAAGCGATTATCTTGTACTTTTGTTTGAATTCAATTAATATTTGAAAATTTATGCACTCATCAAGTACCAATTCTGGTAAAAAACTTTTTTTACTCGATGCTTTTGCCCTGATATACAGATCGTACTACGCTTTCATTAAAAATCCAAGGTTTACTTCTACTGGAATTAACTCATCTGCAATGCTTGGGTTTACGAACACCTTGCTTGAGGTGTTGGAAAAAGAGAAACCATCGCACATTGCTGTTGTTTTTGATCCTATAGGACCAACCTTTCGTCATCAGATGTTTAAGGAGTACAAAGCACATCGTCCTCCAATGCCCGAGGATCTAAGAAAATCGATACCTTACATTAAATCAATAATTCAAGGTTTCAACATTCCAGAATTTGATGTGGAAGGTTACGAGGCAGATGATGTGATTGGAACTTTGGCTAAAAAAGCTGAAAAAGAAGGTTTTACGGTTTATATGATGACTCCGGATAAGGATTACGCACAGTTGGTGAGCGATAAAATTTTTATGTACAAGCCGAAAAGTAATGGCAATGATGTTGAGATTTGGGGAGTTCCAGAAATTAAGGCGAAATTTGGGGTTGAACACCCAGATCAAATTGTGGATTATTTAGGTTTAATGGGCGATTCTGCCGATAATATACCTGGTTGTCCGGGAGTTGGTCCTAAATCGGCACAAAAGTTAATCGAGCTTTATAAAAGTATCGACGGTTTGTATGAAAATACTCACGAGTTAAAAGGAAAACAAAAAGAAAGAATTATTGAATCGGAAGAACAAGTTCGTTTTTCGAAAGTGTTGGCAAAAATTGCTATAGATGCTCCCATAGATTTTGATGAAGAGAATTTTAAATTGATAGATTTTGACGAAGCTAAGTTGAGAGCCATTTTTAAGGAATTGGAATTTTTCACCTTGGCTGAACGAGTTTTTAAAAATCAGGGAGATCTTTTTAGTACCGAGAGTGAAAAAATCACGGACAAGAATACACACGAAGATAAAGAAGTGATTCTAAGAGATTTAAAAGGATTGGGATGCGCATTCTTTATCCTTGATAATCAGGCTTCAAGAGCCGATTTAAAGGCTGAATTATGTGTTCGTAAAGAGTTTTCATTTAGAACAATTTTATCTGATTCTGACCCAAATACATCAAATTTGCTAGGATTGGTTTTTTCTTATCAAAAAGACAAATCATTTTTTGTTCCTTTTCCTCAAAATTTCGAAGATGCAAAAAAAGTTGCTCAAGAATTCAAATTTATTTTTGAAGATGAAACTATTTTAAAAATCGCACACAATTGCAAACGCGACATTTTAATTTTACGTTGGCATGGGGTGGATGTGAAAGGGCCACTTTTTGATACGATGATTGCACATTACTTAATTCAGCCAGAATTTAAGCACGAATTTGCATTTGTTGCTCTCACCATGTTAGATTATCGAATAATAGAGATTGAGGATAAAACAAAAGGCAAAAAAGCACAGTTGAGTTTGATGTTGGAACCGGAGGTGATTCAGCATGAATCTTATTGTGAAGAGGTAGTGGTAAATCTTGAGTTAAGAGACGAACTTGAGAGGCGTATGAAAGAAAATAACTTACTTGATTTATTCTATAATATTGAAATGCCATTGTTGAGTATTTTGGCAGATATGGAATTTACTGGCGTAAGTATCGATGTGCCTACTCTAAAAGATTATGCCCTGGTATTAAATGAAGAGGTTGATGGTATCGAGAAAGAAATAAAGGACTTGGCTGAGATTGATTTTAATGTTGCTTCACCAAAACAGTTGGGTGAAGTATTGTTTGAAAAAATGGAGCTTGACAGCAAAGCTAAAAAAACAAAATCAGGTCAGTATTCAACTTCCGAAGCTGTTCTTTCTAAATTAAAGGGGAAGCATGAAATCATTCAGAAAATATTGGATTTTAGGTCGCTTAAGAAATTGATATCTACTTATGTAGAAGCACTTCCAACATATATAAATGAAAAGTCGGGGAAAATACATACCTCATTTAATCAGGCGGAAGCCGCAACAGGACGACTTAGTTCGACCAATCCGAACTTACAGAATATTCCGATTCGAACCGAGCAGGGAAGGTACATCCGAAAAGCATTTGTGCCATCATCCGAAAATCATGCTTTTTTGTCTGCCGATTATTCGCAGGTAGAATTAAGACTAATGGCTCACATGAGTCAGGATCAGAACATGATTGATGCCTTCAATAATTCAGAAGACTTTCATACAGCTACTGCTGCAAAAATTTACAAACTGCCGATTGAAGAGGTAAGCAAAGAAATGCGAAGCAGAGCAAAAACAGCCAATTTTGGTATTATTTACGGCATTTCGGCTTGGGGACTAGCAGAGCGATTGGATATTAGCAGAACAGAGGGAAAAGAGCTGATTACAGGCTATTTTGAATCTTATCCGGGAGTTAAGCTGTTTATGGATGAAAGTATTGAGAAAGCCCGCCAAAATGAATATGTGGAAACTTTAATGGCTCGCAGGCGGTATTTAAAAGATATTAATTCGAGCAATGCAATTGTTCGTAGTGTTGCCGAACGAAACGCTATTAATGCACCCATTCAGGGATCGGCTGCCGATGTAATTAAAATGGCGATGATTAACATTTTTAAAAGGATGAAGTTGGAAGGAATGAAGTCTAAAATGATTATTCAGGTGCATGATGAATTGAATTTCGATTGTTTGTTGTCTGAATTGGATCAAATGAAGACAATATTAAAAGAGGAAATGGAAAATGCAATTCAGCTTTCTGTGCCACTTATTGTGGATATGGGAGTAGGAGAGAACTGGTTACAGGCGCATTAATTCGAAATAGATACAAATTAAAAAAGCTCATTCTTTCATGCGAAGGAATGAGCTTTACTTATATCAATTTAATTGTGATTTTTAAACGTATTGCTACAACTTATTTAAAGCATGCAAACCGATACTGCCATCTAAAATTCCTAAATATTCTGTTTTATTTTCAAGTACTTCAATGGCTTTTAAAAGAGTTTTATCATCTTTTAAACTGTATTCAATGCCGCCATTTTGGTAATAATATCTTTTAATAATTTCGTGAGCTAATAAATCACTAATCTCATCCTTAAAACGAGATAAATCACGATCCAAATCAGGAGTTAATTTTGCTGTAAGTGCTTCAAATTCATTCGATGATATGTCAAAGTATTTTTCTTCTTTGGCAGCTTTTTTTAAGGCATCAAGAATTTCGGTACTTTCCGATTCATATTTAAATTTTTGCTCTTTTATATATTGAGAAAATTTCTCAAACTCCTGATCCGAAATTGTAAATTCTTTCGAACTCGCGATTTTATCATGGGTATTTGCGTACAAGGTTGCGTAATCAAAAACCATGAAGTTGCGAATCAGATTAATAGTTAGACTGCTGTAGGTTTCCGATTCAATTTTTAAATCGGGAAGAACGCCTCCGCCATCAAAAACAGACCGCCCATTTTTGGTGTGAAATTCGGTGATCAAAGAATCCGCAATTTTACCAACACTTCCATCCTCATTTCTATGGCTATAATCAAGCGCCTGAATGCATCTTCCACTAGGAATGTAATACTTGGCTGTAGTTACCTTTAATTTGGCGTTATAAGTCAAATTTCGGGTCGTTTGAACTAATCCTTTACCAAAGGTTCTTTGTCCAATTACAATGCCTCTGTCAAGATCCTGAATCGCGCCCGAAACAATTTCCGACGCCGATGCCGATCCTCTGTTTACCAAAACAGCAATTGGAATTTCGGCATCAAAAGGTGTTTTAGTTGCTGTATAAGATTTGTCCCACTGTGAGACTTTTCCTTTGGTACTAACAATGTCTTCTCCTTTATTCACAAACAGGTTAACAATTTCAATTGCCTGATCTAATAATCCTCCAGGATTTCCTCTTAAATCGAGAACTATTGACTTTGCATTTTGTTCTTTAAGTTCTTTTAAAGCCGCTTTGATTTCTCCGGAAGCCTTATCCGTAAATTGATTTAAAAGAATGTATCCTATTGAATCAGAAACCATTCCGTAGTAGGGGACCGATTTTAACTGAATGTTCTCGCGCACCAGTTTTTTCTCCATGGTTTTGTCAACACCTGGTCTTTTAATTGTAACGGTAAGCGGAACGTTGGGTTGACCTTTAAGCAGACTACTAACATCATCGGTACTCTTTTTTAAGACCGATGTGCCATTAATTTCAAGCAACACATCTCCAGCTTTTAAACCAGCTTTAAATGCAGGAAAACCCTCGTAAGGTTCTGCAATAATAATTTCATCATTGTGTTTGCTGATTAGAGAACCAATACCTGCATATTCACCTGTTGTCATCAACTTGAAGTCTTCAATTTCGGCTTCGGAAATGTAGGTTGTGTATGGATCAAGCGAAGTTAGCATGGCATCCATACTTTTTTTCACTAGGTCACCCGGATCAATTTCATCCACATAAAATAGATTCAACTCCCTAAATAAAGTATAGTAAATATTTAAATTTTTACTGATTTCAAAATTTCTCTCATCTCTGTTAAACCCCCAGAAAGCGGCACTACAGAACAGTAGAACAGCTAGTAACCAGATGGCTCCCGATTTTTTTCGAAGCTTCATATATTTTTGTTTAAATTGATATTTAAAATTAACTCTCCCCGCAGCCCAGCTTTCACTATCCCAACGCACGAATTTACAAATAAGAAGAAATAAAATAATATGTAGGGTAAAACAAATATAATTATTCCCTTATTAAAACAATTCACTTTAACATTTGTTAACCCTACAGCTCTTAAATTCAAAGAGAAGAGAAAAACAATATAAATTCTAAGTTATTTATACGGTAAGTTATTAAGAATTGTTCTAAGCACGAAGACTTGGATCTACTATTTTTTGTAAAATAAAACTTAAGGAACAGGATCGTGCCCATGTCCGCCCCAAGGATTGCATGAAAATATCCTTTTTATAGCAAGATAGCTACCTTTAATAGGTCCGTGTTTTTTAAGAGCCTGAATGGCATAGGAAGAGCAGGTGGGAGTATACCTGCATGCTGAAGGTGTTAAGGGTGAAATTACATATTGATAAAACCTAATTGGAAGTATCATGATGAACAGAATTATCTTTTTCAGAAAGTTGAGAATGCTTTTCATATTCTTTGGGTAATCTTTTAAGGGCTTTAATCAACTTGTCTTCCATTTCGGAAGTTTTGAGTATTGTTTTTGGCAAATATACAAGCATAAAAGCAATGCTTACATTTATGCTCTTCAGTTCATTATAGAGTTCACCCTTGTTGAGTCGATAAATTTCACGAATTCGTCTTTTCAATAAGTTACGGGTAACTGCTTTTTTAAAGCTTCGTTTAGATACCGTTATGGCGATTTGTGCTGGATATTCCGAATTGAGTTTCGCTTCTTTCCATACAATACGAAAAGGGTAACAAATAAAACCTTTTCCTTCAGAAAATAGCTTTCCGATAAGGATTTTATGCGTTAATCTTTCCTCCTTTTTAAAAGTGAAGCGATTCATTTCTTCCATAATTACAAAAATCGACAAAAAAAGGGGAATAATTTCCCCTTTCCTTGTTCTAATTATATTTTTAAAGATGTAATCTATTTATTCTCTTTGTTATATTTCTTAATGAACTGATCCAGAGCCATTGTCATAGACGGAGCTTGGGGCATTGGAGCTTGAATATCAAGTTTAAGATTATTCGATATAACAGCATCAGATGTTGCTGGTCCAAATGCAGCAATAAGAGTTTTGTTTTGCTTAAAATCAGGAAAATTTTGTAACAACGATGCTATTCCAGAAGGACTGAAAAAAGCCAAAACATCATAATTCACATCAGCTAAATCAGACAAATCGCTACTAACTGTACGATATAGAATAGCTTTGGAATACTTAATTTTGCTTTTGCTTAGCAATTCAGGAATGGATTGTTTATGAATGTCCGAAAGGGGCACTAAAAACGTTTCTCCTTTGTGCTTCAAAATAATTTCCATTAAATCTTCAAATCGTTTTTCGCCAAAGAATATTTTTCTTTTACGATAAACAATGTATTTCTGAAGATAAAAAGCAGTTGATTCTGAAATACAGAAGTACTTCATTTCATCAGGGACAGTGATTCTTAGTTCTTGACAAATTCTAAAGAAATGATCAATAGCTGTACGACTTGTAAAAATTACAGCAGTGTGATCAAGCACATTGATTCTTTCTTGTCTAAACTCTTTGGCTGAAATCCCTTCAACTTGAATAAATGGTCGAAAGTCAATTTTTAAATTATATTTTTCGGCCAAATCAAAATACGGGGACTTTTCAGTTTGTGGTTTTGGTTGTGAAACCAGGATCGTCTTGATTTTCAAAATAGTAGAGTTTAGTTCGACAATTTGTTAACCGACCTACACTAATAAATACAACAGTTTGTATATCATTAGTAAGGGCAAAATTTCCAGTGCACAAAGGTACAAAATCAAATAAAATATTGACACATGTTGGTGAAATAATATTTTAACTCCTCTAAATAGTCTAAAAATATAAAAAATCAGAGTTAAAATTAATCCCCCATGCAGTAACACTGGTGTGGCATGTAGGGCTATAAATGGTACGCTAATAGTGATTGGTAAAAGGATTACTCCGAGGTTTTTATTGTAAATCGAAATAGTGTGCAGATACTCTTTGCTTTCTTTAATTCCATTAAAAATATATCCAACAAGTCGAATAAAGAGGAATTTAATTTGATAGATACTTACTAATCCAGCAAAACTGTAAAGGAAAAAAACAATATTGTTATGATCTTGATTAAGAGAAAAGATGTAAACTAAATATTGAATGATAAATAAAGTAAAATTCACATAAAACAATAGATTTAAGAAGATTGCCCCTCTTAAGTTTCTCATGTTTTTTTCGAGCAGTAAATTGGAAGATGTTTGGTAGTTGATTATAGAATCAAATACTCGAAAAAGGAATTTACTAAACGAAAATCGAATAATCGCCATTAATATCAGCGCAAATAAAAGTACTCCAACCATCCAATCGCTTTTATAGGAGGCGATTTGTATTCCTTTTTCACCTTTAACAACTTGCAGCGTGGAATCTGCAGTAAACAATGGTACGCTATCGAAAATAAATGCAGAATCGGTTGATGTGCCTATTATAGGATAAATAAAAGCAATAGTATCGATATCACTTTTAAATTGGTTGGATGAGATTTGATTAGTGAGTTGCAAAGTGCTGGAATCCTTTAATTCATTGCCTGATTTTATCAATGAATTATTTAGAGGAGTCTTGTTCACAAGTGAATCGTGTGAATTAATTTGCGCCATGTATATCAGGAACTTTTTCAGTTGATTTTTACAAAGATAATTTTATTTTTCGGGGAGATATATTTCCAGCCAAAAAGAAAGCCCGAAATTTTTCCGGGCTTTTATTTTATTTACAATTCTTCGTATCCAATTAATTGTTTCTTGCGAAGATTTTCTTTCTCTGATGGACTAAGTTTTTGATCACTTTTAAGAACTTCTTTTTCCCAGGAACCATACATCGGATTGGGAAGTACAATAAAGCGCTGACCGAATTTAGTCTGCATCTGATCTACTTTTGAAAATCCAAAATCAGTAGTTCGATCCTCTAAAAATTCATCAAAATCGCCTAAATTATCTCCGGCAAATATCAAGATATCATGAGTTTCTAAAACTTTATTTCTGCGTACTGTTTTTATACTTGTTTCTGTTTTTAAAAGTACATGCTTTTCATCAGCAAAGGGAAAACCTAAATTTTGAAGGTTTTCTATTGTTTTAGCTAAGGCAGATGTGTCTCGGTTCGATATGTAAAAGGTTTCTACTCCTTTCGATTCGGCATATTTCAAAAACTCCAGAGATCCTGGTGTTGGCGAAGCCTTAGCCATATCTGTCCATTCTTTCCAGGCATCGCTCGTAAAAGACTTGCCCGTACGAATTGAGTTGGTTTCAAAAGGACTGTTGTCTAAAACCGTTTCGTCAATATCCACCACAACAGCCTTAGGTTTATGGTTATCTGTATTTGTTGCTAATTGATTATCCAACGAAAGTTTAGCCATATTAAATGCCTGATAATACAATGCTCTGCACTCCGAAGCTCTTTGAAACCAGAGCGTAGCCATCACCAAATGCTCATTTTCATTGCTTTCCTGTTTTGGGGAATCTAATTTTTTGGAACAGGACGAAATTAGTATAGAAATAGCAACTAGAGCAAAAGATATTTTTCTCATGTTAATTGAGGTTTTAATTTTAGTAATTTATTATGAATAAGATTATAATCTTTTCGGAGATGTATCGTAATTTGTGGATATTCTTAAAAATGGTTTCGAAATCGAAGATAATAAAAAAAAAGCCTGTAACTTTTATTTAAGACTAATCGTCTTAAATTTGATTGCTACTATATGAACCTAAACGAGTACAACATAAGCGTAGATCAGCATGCTGATGGAATGTTTCGTTTTATCCTCAAAAACATTAGAGATGAGGATAAAGCGAGGGATATTGTGCAGGATAGTTTCGAGAAATTATGGCGAAATGTTGATAATGTAAATTTTTTGAAAGTAAAATCTTATCTCTATACAACGGCTTATCATACTATGATCGATTTGATTAGACGAGAGAAACGAAAAGAAGATTTTGATAATGTGGATGTTATGGATTATTCGCATTCAGATCAATTCTCCGATTTAAGTGAGATTCTTGACGAGGCATTGAAAAGATTATCGGATGTACAGCGATCGGTAATCTTATTGCGCGATTACGAAGGATATTCTTATACGGAAATTGCAAAAATTACAGATTTGACCGAATCGCAAGTGAAAGTATACATTTATAGAGCACGAAAGCATTTGAAAAATTACATTGGCAGTATTGAATCTGTAGTATAAAGAGAATGAAATGACGGAAATAAACCGACATAACTACGAGGAATTCTTCCTTGATTATTTGGAAGGAACATTAAGTTCCCTTCAACGAATCGCTTTGGAAGATTTTCTGAACATGAATCCAGATCTAAGGTTAGAGTTGGAGGAAATGGAGTGTCCTGTTCTTTTGAAAGATAATATTCAAGTGGATTCGGAATTCTTAAAGGAAATTCCTTTTCGAGAAAGTTTTGATGATTTCTGTATTGCTCGTTTGGAAGGTGATTTATCCGTCGAAAATGAAATCGCTTTTGATAAATTTCTGAAAAACAACGAATCCTTCAAAACAGAGAATGAGATCTATAAAAAAACGATTTTAGTTCCTGATTATAAGCTTGTTTTTATCGATAAGCAGAAGTTGAAAAGAAGTTCACGTAAAGTTGCCTTTTGGTGGTATTTTTCCAGAATTGGAGTGGCTGCATCAATCATTCTGCTTTTTTCACTTTGGAGTATTTTGTATCAATTCGAAAATGATTTTACCAATGAAGAGAGAATAACGGCTAAAATTGAGACAGCAGCTACCGAAATAAAGAAGATAAATAAAATCGAAGACGCAATTAAAGTTGAAAAGCTTGAAGTTCAAAAACAAAAATATAATTTGCCTGAGCAAAAGGCAGATCCGAAAAGTAGAAATCAAGTAGTAGAAGTTAATCTTGAAAATAAAATTCCGGTTCATAAAGAGGAAAAGAAGGTAAAGCGAATCGACCCTTTGGATCTTTCATTAAACACTAAGCTTATTGCTATTGCTAATCCTGAAAATTTGGCAAAAGAATTGAATGTTCTTAAAAAGGAAAGTTCGGAAATAATTTCTGAAAATAATGGTCTTGCACAAATAGGAATGGCATGGAAATCAAGTGTTCCTGAAAAAAAAGCTCAAGGTTCCGTTTTATTTGCTATTGCTAAATATGGAGTTGATAAATTGGGTGAAATTGCGGGAAAGAATGTTCAATTGGAGAAGAAATACGATTCAACTACAGAGAAAACACGTTTGGATTTTAATACCACAGGTATCGGTTTTTCAAAAACAATAAAATAAGCCTGTAACTATTCCTCAAGCACTTCGTCTTACCTTTAGAAATACGATAAATATAAAGTTATGAAAAAGATATTTTTACTATGCATGGCCATTGTGCTTGTATTTGGCGGTAACGCACAGGAAGTTATCGATACCCTGAAAACGGATACTCTTAAAAAGAAAGTTTTGATTGAAGATTCGTGGTCGAATAAAAAAAAGAAATCTGAAACCAAAGAAAAAATCAGTACCCAAAATTGGGAATCTAAAGCTGATACAACAAAAGTGAAGTTTTTGGAGAAAGATTTAATGAAGGTGGTTGAGGACGATAAAGGAATTAAGGCAAAGATCGGGAAAATTGGCAAAGTCGGTTTTGAAGAGGATCGAGACACAACCAAAATTCGACTTGGCGGCAAACAAATTAACATTATCGACGGCTGGCATGGAACCCGAATTCGAATCGATAAAGTACATCCGTGGGACGCTAATCAAGACAAATTTTTCATGGAAGAAGAGGAAGGTTTTCGTGGTCATTGGGCTGGTTTCGAAATGGGTGTAAATGGTTTTTCCGATGAAGATTATAGCGCTTATCCAAATCAAGATGGTTTTATGGATTTGGACATGGCTAAGTCGCTTGCCGTCAACCTAAATTTCCTTCAGTACGATATTAGTTTACAAAAGGAAAGAAATACAATTGGTTTGGTAACTGGTATGGGGTTGGAGTGGAATAATTATCGTTTCGATCAAAACATAACTTTAGGTAATGATGGTTCTGGAATGGTTCAACCTATTTCATTTGATTCTGACTGGAGCATCAAAAAAAGCAAATTAACAAGCTTATATCTTACTGTTCCCTTGCTGTTGGAATTTCAAATTCCAGTGAAATATAAATCAAGAAGAGTGCACATGTCAGCAGGAGTAGTGGGTGGACTACGAATTGGTTCTCACACAAAAGTGAAGTACAAGTCGAATGGAAATATGCACAAAGATAAGGATCACGATGATTTTAACCTGAAAACTCTTCGTTATGCTGCTCATGCACGAATCGGATATCGATCATTAAACTTTTTTGCCACTTATGGATTAACCGATTTATTTGAGAAAAATGATGGTCCGGAACTAGTTCCTTTTACCCTTGGAATTACTTTGGTGAGTTTTTAAAATTGTACTAATCGATAAATAATATTATGCCGGATCTTGAAAGAGTCCGGCATTTCAATTATCCAACTATAAGTTGTTTTGACGAAGATTGAATTATGTAGTATAAAGTAGTATATTAGTGGCATGAAAAGAATATCTCAGCTATTAATTTACTTTTTTTCTATACTAATTAGCCTGCCTGTATTTGCTGATTCTCAGACAGATTTGGATAGCTTAAATAATCGCTATACAAAAGTGTTTGGTCAGGAAAAATTGGAGACTTTACTAGAAATGAGTCGGGCATATTGGGATACCGAACCAAGAAAAGGAATTGAGATGGCAACTAGAGCTTTAGCAACTTCTCAAAGTCTTGGATATGATCAGGAAATAGTTAAAGCAATGTATTATATTGGAACAGCTTACTATAAAGATAATCAGTATGATAATTCTCTTGATTATTTACTGCAGGCATATCGCTTTGCAAAAAGCCATAATCTTTCTAGGAACCTTGCTGATATAAGTCATCAATTAGCTACTGTTTATTACCAATCTGGGAAAATTAATAAAACATTTAATTACACAGAGGAGGCCTACAGTATTTATAAAAAATTAGATGATAATGTTGGGATAGCCCGGTGTTTGAATATGTTTGGTGTGTATTATCAGTCAATTAGAGATTATGATCAAGCAATTGATTATTTGCAAAAAGGACTTACACTCGGGAAAGAAATTTCACACAGACCAATAGTTGGCGAGCTATTGAACGATATTGGTAGTTTGTATACTGAAATGGGAGATACTCTAAAAGCAATTCGTACTTATCGTGAGGCTGTGGACTATTATAAGTCAAATATTCCAAATAATAAAACCGGTGTTTTTGAGCTGAATATGTGTGAATTATACCTCGATCACAACGATCTTTCCAAAGCAAAACATCATCTTGATAAAGGTTATTTAATTGGCAAGCAATTAAAATCGAAAAGATTGCTTCGTGACTATTACAAATATCTTTCTCGTTACTATACAAAACTGGGCGATTATAAAAATTCAGTAATTGCATATCAAAATCTTCAATCTTATCAGGATTCTATTTCGTTGGAACATTTATCAAATAAAATTGATGATTTGGATTCAAGGCATGTTGAGGATATAAAAAATCAAGAGAATCAGATTCTTAGAGCAGAAAATCAAATTCAACAGTTAGAGATAAATCGTCAATACACAATTGGTTTATTGATTTTGCTTTTATTGCTGGTTATTATATTCCTTCTCACCATTCGATATCGAAATAATCTGAAGGATAATGAGCTTCTGTATCTTCGGAACCGACTGGTAAGTCAGCATCAGGAAGAATTGATTGGTGCAATGAAACGACTTAAAGAGAGTGAAGATAAACTTCGTACGGCCAATGAAACCAAGGACAAGATGTTTTCGTTAATTGCTCATGATTTACGTGGTGCCATTGGAAATATAAGTAATGGATTGCGAATGATGCTTACCGATAAGGAACTGAATTTATCGGAAGAGGATAAGACGGAGTTTTTGCAATCTTTGTTTCATTCTGCAGATAATTCATTCGAATTGCTTGAGAATCTACTGTTTTGGGCTAAAAATCAAACATCTACCATATCGGCCAATTTACAAATGGTTGATGCAAGCTCCATAATTAGTTCAAATATTGGTTTGTCGGCAGAGTTAGCAAAAATAAAATCCATTCGTTTAGTTGTAACGCATAACCCTTCGGTAGAAGTGTATATTGATTGGAATATGATCAATACTGTTCTTCGAAATTTAATTTCAAATGCCATTAAATTTACCAACAAGGGAGGAATTATTGAAGTCAAATCGGAAATAGGTGAATACTTTGTTAAAATTTCGGTAATTGATAATGGGATAGGAATGATGCCGGATCAGATTGAGAATATTTACGAAGGTAAAACAACCGATGGGACTTCTAATGAGAAAGGTACAGGTTTAGGCATCACTTTATGTAGAGATTTCTTAGTAAAAAATCATGGAGAAATGATGGTCGAAAGCGAAGTAGATAAGGGAAGTACCTTCTCTTTTATAATTCCAAGAAGGCCAATGAGCGATGATAAATTTAGCGAATTTGTAAACAAAGAGACTGTAATTTCATTAGTAAATAGCTAAATTTAGGTCAGATAATATACACCGACTTAAATTAAATTCTACGTAAATGAGATTATTATTGATTAGTAACTCCACAATGGCTGGGGAGGAATACTTAGACTATCCCAAAAATAACATTAAAGATTTCTTAGGCGAGAAGCCTGTTAAAGCATTGTTTATTCCTTATGCAGGTGTAACTGTTTCTTTCGACGATTACGAAAAAAAGGTGAAGTCAAAGTTGAATGAAGTGGGACATGATGTTGTTTCAATTCATCATTTCGAAGATCCGATTAAGGCCGTTGAAGAAGCAGAAGCAATTATTGTGGGCGGGGGAAGTACTTGGAACATGCTACATTTGGTTCATAAAAATAAGCTGACAGAGGTAATTCGAAAGAAAGTAATTGATGAAAATACACCATTCATTGGCTGGAGTGCAGGCTCAAATTTGGCTTGTCCAACAATCAAAACAACGAATGATATGCCAATTATCGATCCTTTGGGATTTGATGCGTTAAATTTGATTCCATTTCAAATCAATCCTCACTATTTGGATAAAAACCCTGATGGTCATGGAGGAGAGACTCGAGAAGATAGAATAAACGAATTTATGGTTGTTAATCCAGACATGTATGTGGCTGGTTTGCGTGAAGGGAGTATGTTTATAGTTGAAAATGGGAAAATTGAATTGAAAGGAAAACATAATTGTAGAATATTCAAAAATGGAGTAGCTGCATACGAATTGAGTCCTAAGGATGATTTTAATTTCTTGTTAAAATAAAATATGATAAAATAAATTTAAGGCGGTTGAAGTTCATTCAACCGCCTTTTTTGATTTGATTTTTTATCTTTGTATTCCTTTAATAATTATCGGTATACTTTTCATATTATATAAAAAATCTATCAATGGATTTATTATCATCTAGTTATTTTGTTTTATTCCTTATTGTCGCAATTGGTTTTGTTGTTGGGAATATTACAATAAAAGGAATATCCCTTGATGTTTCGGCAGTAATATTTGTTGCTTTGGTGTTTGGGCATTATGGAGTTTCAATTCCAAATGACATTCAAAAAATAGGCTTAACCTTATTTATTTTCACCATTGGAATCCAAGCCGGACCCGGTTTTTTCGAATCTTTCAAAAAGAATGGGAGAGAGTTGATCATGTTGGCCTTTATTTTGGTAGGAAGTGCCTCCATTATTACACTCCTTGTGGTTGTGGTCTTTCAAATTGATATGAATATTGCCATTGGTTTGCTAACCGGTTCATTAACCAGTACGCCTGGTTTGGCCGCAGCAATTGAAACAACACAATCACCATTAGCATCTATCGGTTATGGTATCGCTTATCCTTTTGGAGTAATTGGAGTAATTTTGTTTGCGCGCTTGTATCCTAAGTTGGTAGGTGTTGATATTCAGAAAGAAGCAGATAAGTTAGAGGAAGAGGTTCAGCAGCAATATCCAGAATTAGTGAATAAGAATTTGATTGTTGAGAATGAAAATATAGTTGGAAAAAGCATAAAAGACCTGAAGATTAGATCAATGACCCAGGCCAATATTTCAAGGATAATGCACCAAGGGAAAACTATTGTTCCATTGCCTTCAACTACTCTTGAGAAAGGAGATATCATAAAATTAATAGGAACAGAACAAGCAATTGAAAAGGCTCGATTAATAATTGGGGAAGAAACGATGGAAGAAATTCCGCTTAGCAGCGACTATGTAGTTGAATCTGTTTTGGTTACCAACAAACAAGTGGTTAATAAAACCTTAGGCCAATTAAATGTTTTGGCCAATTACAATGCACGTGTTACCAGAATTCGAAGAGCTGGAATTGATATTGTTGCGAGCTCAAAATCAGAAATTCGATTTGGAGATAAGTTAGTTGTGGCATGCGGAACGGGAAATATAAATAATGTTCGTCATCTGTTTGGGAACGACAGCAAAAAATTATCTGATACCGATTTCTTCCCTATTGCAACAGGAATTGTGCTTGGTGTTTTGGTTGGGAAATTAAAGATATCCTTTACGGATGATTTTACGTTTAGCCTGGGATTAACTGGAGGTGTACTGATTGTTGCCTTGGTACTTAGTCGAATAGGCAAAACAGGCTCAATTTTGTGGACCATGTCTGGATCATCCAATCAATTGTTGCGCCAATTGGGATTACTCATGTTTCTTTCAGTTGTTGGAACAAGTGCAGGATCACATTTAGTAGAAACATTCAGAGAATCTGGATTTTTATTGTTTTCACTTGGAATAGGAATCACGCTATTACCCATGATTATCACAACACTAATTGGCCATTTTGTTCTGAAAATGAATATTCTGAATTTGTTGGGAACACTCACCGGAAGCATGACGAGTACACCTGGTTTGGCTGCTGTTGATGGAATGACAGACTCTTCAGCACCATCTATAGCATATGCAACTGTTTATCCAATTGCAATGGTGTTATTAATGGTTTGTGTTCAGTTGTTAAGCATGTGGTAAAAAATAAAAATCCCGAAAAGTTAAGCTTCTCGGGATGCTAATGTTTTTTGGAGCGACTAAAAATCAACCTCAACAACAATAGGGCAGTGATCTGAGTGAATAACATCAGCAAGAATTGAACCTCCTTTTAATTGTTTTCGAAGAGGCTCACTTACCATGTGATAATCGATTCTCCAGCCTAAATTCTTTCCTCTAGAACCTGCTCTGTAGCTCCACCAACTGTATTTGTTCGGAGATAGATCAAACTCTCTAAAACTGTCTATAAATCCACTGTCAATAAATTGGCTTACCCATTCCCTTTCTTCAGGAAGAAAACCCGAAACACCTTTTTTCTTTTCTGGTTTACTGATATCGATTTCTTTGTGGCAAATATTATAATCACCGCCAATAATCAAATTAGGTCGTTCTTTTTTTAACTCGGTAATGTATTCATGGAAATAGGTCAGCCACTCCATTTTATAATCTTGTCTTGGGCCACCAGTAGTTCCCGAAGGGTGATAAGTGCTAAAAACTGAAACATCTCCAAAATCGGCTCTAATTGCCCTCCCTTCAACATCATATTTAGGATTGTCTACTCCAATAACTACATGGTCTGGTTTTTCTTTGGTAAGGATGCCAACGCCACTATATCCCTTCTTTTCGGCTGAAAACCAATAACAATGATACCCTAATTCTTCGAAAAGATGTGTTTCTATTTGTTCAGGTTGTGCTTTAGTTTCTTGAATTAAAAGAATGTCTGGATCTTCCTGTTTTAACCAGCCAATAAAATCTTTTCCCAAGGCAGCTCGAATTCCATTTACATTGTAACTTATTATTTTTCGCATAGCGTGTAATTTTATTTGAAGAGAATAAAGATAAAAAAAGAAAAAAGTAGATAAGATAAATTCAGATAAGAGATTTGTTAAAAATACAGAAAATGCAATTGGATTGCCTAAAATTGCTTCAAATCAACTACTTTTGTAAGAAAAACAGGAACATTGAAAGAAGGATTAGTAATCAAGTCGACAGGAAGTTGGTATACCGTTAAATCCAACGATGGTGTAATTCATAATTGCCGCATGAAAGGCCGGTTTAGAATGGATGGAATCCGAACAACCAATCCAATATCAGTTGGTGATAAAGTGGATTTTGAAGAGGAAAATGAGGCCAATGTAATTGTGAAGATTCATGATCGGAAGAATTATATCATTCGTAAATCATCGAACTTATCAAAACACAGTCAGATAATTGCCGCGAATATCGATCAGGCATTTTTAATTGTTACAGTTAATTATCCGCTAACAACTACCACTTTTATTGATCGTTTTTTAGCTGCAGCTGAGGCATATCGAATTCCGGTAAATCTTATTTTTAATAAAATTGATAGGTACCGGCCAAATGATGTTAAGCGTTTGGGTGAATTAAAATTCACTTACGAAAAAATTGGCTATAAATGTTTCGAAATCTCTGCCAAAAAGGGACTTCATTTGGATATTATCAGAGAAGCCTTAAAAGGGAAAATAAACCTACTTTCAGGACATTCAGGAGTGGGTAAATCAACTTTGATTAATGCAATACAGCCAGGCTTAGACTTAAAACGGGCGAAATATCCGAAGCTCATTCTCAAGGAAAACATACAACTACTTTTTCGGAAATGTTTGAGTTGGATTTTGAGGGATATA
>JBFFMG010000023.1:0-19349 GCA_041554215.1 Labilibaculum sp. | reverse complement strand
TATTACTTCAGTCTTTTTTTTAATCAATTGACAAATTAACGAATTATTGTTAATTTGAAAGGGGTTTTATTAACTGAATTTTATTTGTGTTTGTTCTGAATTACTTCCTATTGGACTGTCTTTTTTCTCTGATATTTAGATGGATAGGATTTGTTTTGTCTATTGAATATTACTTTAAATAAATGCATTTCAACAGGCTGTTGATAAACTCCTTTCAAACGAATCGTTCTTTTAGCTATATTTGTAAAAACGCGATTTTTCATGACTGCAAAATATTCTGAAGACTCAATCCGTACATTAGATTGGAAAGAACACATTCGCAAACGCCCAGGTATGTATATCGGGAAACTTGGCGATGGATCTTCTCATGATGACGGTATTTATATTTTATTGAAAGAAGTAATTGATAACTCTATTGACGAGTTTGCCATGGGTATTGGTAAATCAATAGAGGTAAGCATTACAGATAGGAACGTAACTGTACGTGATTACGGGCGTGGTATTCCATTGGGTAAAGTGGTAGATGTTACCTCAAAAATGAATACTGGTGCAAAGTACGATTCTGAAGTATTTAAAAAATCGGTAGGTCTTAATGGAGTCGGAATAAAAGCTGTGAATGCTTTGTCCGATCAATTCATTATTGAATCTTTTCGTGAAGGAGAGGTTAAAAGAGCGACTTTTTCGAGAGGTGTTCTTCTTGAGGAAAATGAAATTGAAGCCACCGAGGAAAAAAATGGTGTCAAAATCGTTTTTCATCCCGATGAGGAGTTGTTTTCAAACTATCGGTTTATTTCGGAATACATTGAAAATCTGCTTAAAAACTACGTTTATCTAAACGCAGGCTTGTCTATTTATTTTAATGGTCAACGGTTTTTCTCAAAAAACGGCTTGCTTGATCTACTGAATGAAAATATGAATTCAGAAGGATTGTATGATATTATTCATTTAAAAGGCGAGGATATTGAAGTAGCTATGACTCATGGCCGCCAATATGGAGAAGAATATTATTCCTTTGTAAATGGACAGCATACAACACAGGGAGGAACTCATCTTGTAGCTTTTAGAGAAGCTTTAGTTAAAGCTGTTCGTGATTTTTTCAAGAAAGATTTCGACACCTCAGATATTAGAACATCAATAATAGCTGCAATAAGTATAAAAGTTCAGGAACCAGTTTTTGAATCTCAAACCAAAACAAAGCTGGGTTCTAAAGATATTGGTCCCGAGGGACCGTCCGTTCGAAATTTCATAATGGATTTCGTGACCTCCAATCTGGATAATTATCTGCATAAAAACCCGAGTGTTGCAGATGCCATTTATCAGAAAATAATTGAGTCAGAAAAGGAACGGAAGGCCATTTCAGGAATTAAAAAAATGGCTAAGGAGAGAGCTAAGACGGCAAATTTGCACAATAAAAAGTTGCGTGATTGTCGTGTTCATTTTGATACCAAACATGAACAAAAATCGGAAGCTTCTCTGTTTATCACCGAGGGTGATTCAGCTAGTGGATCCATTACCAAATCTCGTGATGTTAACACGCAGGCTGTTTTCAGTCTGAAAGGTAAGCCTTTGAATACCTATGGGTTGACAAAGAAAATTGTTTATGAAAACGAAGAGTTTAATCTTCTGCAAGCAGCCTTAAATATTGAGGATGGATTGGAAGGTTTACGTTATAATAATGTGATTATAGCCACCGATGCCGATGTAGATGGAATGCATATTCGTTTGCTTTTAATCACCTTCTTTTTGCAATTTTTTCCGGATATTGTTCGAAGCGGGCATTTATACATTTTGCAAACACCGCTTTTTAGGGTTCGAAATAAAAAAACAACTCACTATTGCTACTCCGATGAAGAGAGAGTGAAGGCAATGAAAAGCGTAGGGGCAAACCCTGAGATAACTAGATTTAAAGGTTTAGGGGAAATTTCACCAAGTGAGTTCAAACACTTTATTGGGAAAGACATTCGCCTCGATCCAGTTGTGATGAAAAAGGATGATTCTGTACCTGATATGTTGGAATTTTATATGGGAAAGAATACGCCTAACCGACAAGAATTTATTATCGGTAACCTTCATGTTGAACGAGATGAATTATAAGTAGATTTCATCAGCCTATTTTTTAGAACTTTATAAACTCAAATACCTCTATGAATAACGACGAGTCAAATGATATGGAAATCCCAGAGGAGATGGAAACAGATGTGAATGGCGTGCACTCCGAAGCAATGAGGAATGTGACATATCTTTCTGGGATGTATCAAAATTGGTTTCTGGATTATGCATCCTATGTGATTTTAGAACGGGCTGTACCCTATGTGAATGATGGATTAAAGCCTGTTCAGCGGAGAATTTTGCATGCAATGAAGCAGTTGGATGATGGACGATACAATAAGGTGGCCAATATCATTGGTAATACCATGCAGTATCATCCACATGGTGATGCGTCTATTGGTGATGCTCTTGTTCAATTGGGACAAAAAGATTTATTGATCGACATGCAGGGAAACTGGGGGAATATCCTAACCGGTGATTCTGCTGCGGCACCAAGATATATTGAAGCTCGATTATCTAAATTTGCTCTGGAAGTTCTTTTTAACCCTAAAACAACCAATTGGAAACAGTCTTACGATGGACGAAATAAAGAGCCAATTACACTTCCTGTAAAATTCCCTCTTTTATTGGCTCAGGGGGTTGAAGGTATTGCTGTTGGACTTGCATCAAAGATATTACCACATAATTTCAATGAATTACTGGATGCTTGTGTAGCTTATTTAAATGGAGAGGAATTCGAACTTTATCCTGATTTTCCTACTGCAGGAATGGTTGAGGTTAGCCGTTACAATGATGGTTTGCGTGGTGGAGCAGTTAAAGTGAGAGCAAGAATTGAAAAATTTGATAACCGCACCTTAAAAATTACAGAAATTCCATTTGGAAAAACGACTTCAAGTGTAATTGAATCCATTATCAAGGCAAATGATAAGGGGAAAATTAAGATTAAAAAAATTGATGATAATACTGCGGAATTTGTAGAAATTCAGATCCACTTGGCAAATGGTATTTCATCCGATAATACCATCGATGCTCTTTATGCTTTTACCGATTGTGAAATTTCAATTTCACCGAATGCATGTATTGTTGAGAATGATAAGCCTAAGTTTATAGGGGTTGCTGAAATTTTACGAAGAGCTGCCGATAATACTGTTGCTTTACTGAAGCTTGAGCTTGAAATTCGAAAAAAAGAACTTGAAGAGTCGTGGCATTATGCTTCATTGGAACGAATTTTTATTGAAAATAGAATTTATCGGGATATTGAAGAGTGCGAGTCTTGGGAAGAGGTTATTGAAACGATCGATACTGGTTTAAAGCCTTTTACTGCAAATCTAATGCGTGCCGTAACTCGTGATGATGTTGTTCGATTGACGGAAATTAAAATTAAAAGAATTTCTAAATTTGATATTAATAAAGCAAAGGATTTTATTCAATCAATTGAAGATGAGATTGCGGAAATAGAAGTTCATTTGGCTAACATTATTCCTTTTACAATCAGGTACTTTAAGTCCATAAAGAAGAAGTACGGAATGGGGCGTGAAAGAAAAACTGAAATTCGAAGTTTTGAAAATATTGTGGCAACCAAAGTTGTAGTTGCCAACGAAAAATTATACGTAAACAGAGAAGAAGGCTTTATTGGGACAGGCTTAAAAAAGGATGAGTACTTGTGTGATTGTTCTGATATTGATGATATTATTGTGATTCGAAAAGATGGAACTTATTTTGTCACTAAAGTGGCCGATAAGTCTTTTGTTGGCAAAAACTTACTCCACATAGCAGTGTTTGGAAAGAACGATAAAAGAACCATTTATAATGTTGCTTATCGCGATGGAAAGGGTGGGAATTCTTACGTTAAACGATTTGCAGTAACTAGTATTACTCGCGATAAAGAATACGACATAACCAAATCAACAGAAGGATCACGAATTCTGTATTTTAGTTCGAATCCAAACGGAGAAGCGGAAGTAATTCGAGTGGTGTTAAAGCCAAAGGCTCGTTTAAAGAAAACAGTCTTTGAATTTGATTTTGCTGATTTGGCGGTTAAAGGACGTGCTTCGATGGGGAATATATTAACCCGAAACGACGTTCATCGAATAACCCTGAAACAAGAAGGAGTTTCTACTTTAGGTGGCCGGAAAATATGGTTTGACCCGGATGTTTTACGTATAAATACTGATCAAAGAGGTGATTTTATTGGCGAATTTACCGGCGAGGATAAAATCCTTGTCATAACCAGACCATTCTTATTTCATTTTACGAGTTTCGATTTAAGTAATCATTATCCTGACAATATCAGTATCATTGAAAAATATGAAGAAGAAAAGATTTGGTCTGCAGTATTTTTTGATGCTGATCAAGGGTATTATTACCTTAAACGCTTTACTCTTGAGGGGAATGGCAAAGAGGTGAGTTTCTTAGGTGATAATTCTGAAAATAAATTAATTTGTTTGACCGATGAGCAGTATCCAAGATTCAATATTTCGTATGGTGGCAAGAATGCTGATCGTCCCAATGAAATTATTGATGGTGACGAGTTTATTGGAGTGAAATCCTACAAAGCAAGAGGAAAGCGTTTGTCTACATATGAAATTTCGGAGATCAAGGAAATTGAGCCACTTCCACGTGCCGAGGAGAATGAAAATGCGGAAAGTATAGATGGAGCAGAAGGTGATATTACCAAGGTGGATAATCAGGATTAATTTTCTTTTTGAGAGGCATAATTGTTTCTCACTAATTTAAAGTTTTGCGATGAAAGTTTTTTTGATTGGATACATGGGATGTGGAAAGTCACGCTGGGGAAAGATTGTTGCCGAGCATTATGGTTTTCGTTTTGTCGATTTGGATAGACTTATTGAAGAAAGGGAGTGCTTGAGCATTCCTGAAATTTTCACGAAACATGGAGAATCAGGCTTTCGTGAAAAAGAGCACGAAGCATTGCAATCAATTTCCGAAGCGAAAAATTTGATCGTAGCAACTGGTGGTGGAGCACCTTGTTTCAATAACAACATGGAGGAAATGAACCGCATGGGGACTACATTATTCATAGAATGTAGTCCGCAATTACTTCGCCAGCGAATTATTGAATCGGAGACGGAGCGGCCTTTAGTGAAGAATTTTTCTCAAGATGAACTGTTAAATTTTATTGTTCGACATTTGCAGAATAGAATGCCTTTTTATCAGCAATCGCATCACAAATTGGTCTCAGGCAATTTAGAATTGGATGATTTTACAACAATTCTAGATCCTATTATAAATCCGTAAGTTGATCAATTTCAAAATCGTTTAAGCTATCCAAAACTTGATTCGAAATAATAAATTTGTTCAGGTTATAAGCATCCTTTTCAGGAACCGCAATGCATTTCATTCCGGCTGCAAGTGCTGATATTACTCCATTTAGAGAATCCTCAAAAACAACACATTCCGAAGGGTGAATACCTAACATATCTGCTGTGCTAATGAAAACCTGAGGATGTGGTTTGCCATACTTTTCAAACTCAGCAGAATGAATTACCTCAAAATACTCATGGAGTTTTAGTTTATCCAAAACGGCAGAAATAATTTTCATTTTTGAAGATGAGGCAAGCCCAATTTTAAAAGAAGCTTTTTTTAGATTCTCCAATGTTTTTCTTACTCCAGCTAAGCATTCTCCTTTTTCCAATACCAATCGAATAACATTCTCAACAATATCTTCTACTACCTTTTCCTTCGAAACATGATTCCAAGGCGACATTTTATACATTACTTCAACTACCTCATCAATTCTTTTGCCCATGAACTGTTCAAACATTTTCTTGTTAACATCTAGTCCAATAGAAGTGAATACCTTTGTTTCGCTCTCTTGCCAAAATGGTTCTGAATTTATCAAAAGACCATCCATATCAAAAATTACTGCTTTAATCATCCTATTTTTTTGAATTTAAGTCGTAAAAGTACCTATTTTCATTAAATGATAAGGATGGGATAAAAGCGCATCAGGTTTTTAACTGTTAATAATTGTTAAATCGCGAATAGATCAGTTAGATAGGTCGCCTTTTTTTTAAATTTGCTTCAAACCAAACCTATTTTCATTTAGTATGGATATTGTTGTTGAACATTTAACAAAAAGATATGGCCCTCAAAAGGCTGTAGATAATGTGTCTTTTCGCGTAAAAGCAGGTGAAGTATTAGGTTTTTTGGGTCCTAACGGAGCAGGTAAAACGACAACTATGAAAGCAATTTCATGTTATATAAAGCCTGAAGAAGGAGATATATTGGTTGGTGGATTCTCTATCCACGAACATCCCGAAATCATAAAGAAAAATATAGGATACCTGGCGGAAAATAACCCATTGTACCAGGAAATGAATATTATTGATTTTTTGGAATTTATTGCTAAACTTCATGGGATACCTAAATATTTGATTCCGGAGCGGATTTTGGATATGATAAGGACTTGTGGCTTGGAGGGAGAGAAACACAAATTGATAGGTGAACTTTCCAAGGGCTATCAGCAAAGAGTTGGCTTGGCTCAGGCTTTAATTCATGATCCGGATATTTTAATTCTTGATGAGCCAACAACTGGATTGGATCCAAATCAAATCGTTGAGATTAGAGAGTTAATAAAGCGTATTGGGAAAGAAAAAACAGTTATCTTAAGCTCACACATATTGGCAGAAGTCGAGGCTACTTGCGACCGTATTTTAATTATCAACAATGGTAGAATTGTTGTGGATGGGACTGCCGCAGAGTTACGAAAACAGGCTCAGGGAAATGAAATCTTAAAACTTGGAGTGCATGGAGGAGATATAAATGATATTTTTGAGCGCTTACTTGAGATTGAGACGATAGATTCTATTGATATTATTGATATTGACAAGCATCTGTTTGAGATTCAGTCTTTACCCAAGGTTTCTTCTGTTAAACCAATATTTGAAACTTGTGTGCGCAATAATTTTTACATCACTGAGTTGACTCCTACAGAAACAAAGTTGGAGGATATATTTCGGCAATTAACTATTCACTAGAATTTTATGAAGCAAATTATTCACATTGCCAGCCGCGAGCTAAGTACTTTTTTCGACTCATTAACGGCTTATGTATTAATTGTTATCTTTTTAGGGTTTAGTGGATTCTTCACCTGGGTGTATGGTGCTGATGTATTTTTTGTTGGTCAGGCTAACCTTAACACATTTTTCACTGTTGCCTACTGGAGCTTATTTGTTTTTATTCCTGCACTTACGATGCGATCAATTGCTGGAGAGTTAAAAGCAGGCACCCTTGAGCTCCTTCTTACAAAGCCTGTGAGCGATTGGCAGTTAATTTTGGGTAAGTTTTTGTCTACTTTTCTTTTAATTGTGATCGCACTAGCACCTACTGTAATTTATTATTTTACGTTGTGGGCAATTGGACCGGTTGATCATTCGGCAATTTTATTGGGGTACGTGGGTTTAATGTTCATGAGTATGGTCTATATAAGTATTGGCTTGCTTGCATCCTGTGTTGCTTCGAATCCTATAGTTGCATCTTTAGTCGCCTTATCTATTGGTATTTTCTTTCATATAATTTTCGATGTATTGGCCTCCAATTTTGTTGGTTTCTTTGGGCGCTTTTTTAGTTATATGAGTCTTTCGACTCATTTTGAATCCATTTCAAGGGGGGTTGTTGATACAAAAGATCTGATTTATTTCTTATCGATCGTGTTTTTTTGTCTTTTCACTTCAAAAATGATTTTGTCAAATCGCAATCTGTAAATCTGGTTTTATGACTAAAAGAAAGAACGTAATATATAGCAGTTTAGTTGTTGCAGGTATTTTAATCATCCTGAATTTTATTTCTTCGGTTTTTTTCTTTCGAGCGGATTTTACTGAAGATAAGAGATACACCCTAGATCGATCGACCAAACGTATTTTAAGAGAGGTAGATATACCGATTATAATGACATTGTATGTGTCTGAAAATTTACCTCCTGATGTTAATAGAACAGTACAGGATCTAAAAAACCTCCTAACCGAATACAATAATTACAGCAAGAAAAAAATTGATTTTGAATTTGTAAATCCAAATACAAATGAAGAATTAGCCCAGGAAGCAATCGATGCTGGAATTCTCCCTGTACCTCTTGAAGTTAGGGAAAAGGATCAGATTAAAGTGCAAAGGGTTTTTCTGGGGATGTCTATTCAGGTCGGAGATAAATCAGAAATTATTCCATTAATTAAACCAGGAATAGTGATGGAATATACTTTATCGACTTTAATTAAGCGATTAACAATTAAGAATAAGTCTAAAATCGGTTATATTATTGGTCATGGTGAGCCTCCGCTCGAAAATTTAGACCAAGCAATGACTGAGTTGTCTATTCTTTATGATGTGAAGCCAATACATTTACTGTCGGAACCTAACCTTTCCCATTATAAATCCTTGCTCCTAATTGGACCAATGGCTACCATTTCATCTACACAATTGGGGCGCTTGGATAAGTATTTGGCTGACGGGGGTAATCTATTTGTGGCCATTGAACGTGTAAATGGCATGTTAAACGATGGAATTGGAATTTCTGTAAATACAGGTTTGGAAACGTGGTTGCAATCTAAAGGAGTATACGTAGACGATTCTTTTATTGTTGATAAGAAATGTGGCACTGTGACTGTTCAGCAGCAGGGATATTTTTCGTATCCACAGCAAATTAATTTCCCTTTTTTACCGGTTGTATCAAAATTTTCAAATCATACTATTACTGATGGAATAGAAACCGTTGTATTGCAATTTGCGAGTCCAATTAGTTTTATTGGAGATAGTACAATCAATTATCAACCTTTAGCCTTTACATCCGATATTTCGGGCAAATTAAAGGCTCCAATTAGTTTTAATATTGGAAGAATATGGCGTACGAAAGATTTTCTATATCCGGATTTAACGGTTGCTGCTACTATAAGCGGCAATATGGGAGGGGAAAAAGAAGCAAGAATTTGCATTGTAGGTGATGGAAATTTTATTGTAAATGGGCAAGGCACTGGAAAAATTGCCATACAGAAGGATAATATTAACTTTTTAGCCAATGCAGTAGATTGGTTAAGTGATGATACGGGTTTAATGTCGCTGAGAACCAAAGGTGTATCATCCCGACCTTTAAATCAGATTTCTGATGGGAGAGTGTTTTTCTTGAAATACCTTAACTTTTTACTTCCATTGGTATTGCTAATTGCCTATGGGCTATTTAGATTTGAGCGCAGACGAAGTACGCGAACAAAAAGAATGAAGCCTGGTTTTATTAAGTAGGAATTGTGTTTTTAAGGTTTTATCCCGGCTTCTGGTAATTCCGGGAAAGAATATACCAGAAGCTTATTAGCATATCAATAAATCGGGATAAACAAATCAGGTGAAACCTGATATTATTTATTGAAAGCAATTTAATAATATATTTACTATTGATCAAGAATATTTGAAAATCACGATGGTGTTTGTTATTTTAAATTGGTCTTTCGTCAGTAAAATCAGTATGTATGAAATTTCCAGCTTTCACTATTTAGATCTAGTAAAAATAAAAATAAGTTTATTTTGTTAACAAAACACTTGAATTTGTTAATAAAAGGCATAAAAAAACGAAGTGGTTACTTCGTTTTTTTTATATACATTAATTGAGTCGTCTTTTTAGCTTTTTGGCTTAATTCTCAATTTCTGACCAACTTTAAGACTACCATCATCCTTAATATTATTGAGTTTCATAATGTCGGAGTTTGAAATTCCTGGAAATTTTTTAGCAATAGTCCAAAAATTATCACCTCTTTTAACTGTATAGTAAACGTATGAGCCGTTACTGGCAAGCATTGGAGCTATTTCTGTGTTTGCCTTAGTTGATGCAACTGTTTTTCCTAAAGTTGCTTGTTTCTGGCTATAGCTCATTGTATTGAAACTGTTATAGTAGGATTCTTTTCCTTTCGGAACATATATAACTAGTTTTTGGCCTACTTTAATCAAGTTTCTTCTTACGTTATTCCAGTAACTAAGATCAGATGTTCTAACATGAAACCAAGAGGCAATAAGACCAATAGCATCACCCGATTTTACTTTGTAGTATACCTTCGCTTTGTCTTTTGGTGTAACATGAGCAAATTTCTGATATCTATCATTAGGATTTACAACTTTATCCTTCAGGCTAAAATAAAATTCTTTTTTATAGGCAAAAATAGAATCCTGATTGTCGATGAACTTAGTGCTGTACTGCAAAGGTAATTTTAATGCATAACCATTTTTAGATGCAGGTATAATATCAGCTCTGTATTGTGGGTTCAATTCTCTTAGTTGTTCCTTTGAAATGTTTATTACATTTGCAACCTGATCGAAATGAAGCTGTTCGTTGATTAATAATGTGTCGCAAGCAACTGGTAAATTTGAGGGCTGTACGAATAATTGATGCTCTTTGTGATAATTAAAGGTATAAAGAGCAGCTATAAATGCAGGTACATATCCTCTTGTTTCTTTTGGCAAATGGAAATAAATGTCCCAATAATTTTTCTTGCCACCACTTCGTCTAATTGCTTTGTTTACATTACCTGGTCCACAGTTGTAGGCCGCAATTACCAAATGCCAATTACCGTAAACTTTATACATATCCTTCAAGTATTTAACAGCAGCATAACTAGCTTTAACAGGATCTCTTCTCTCGTCCACAAAAGTATTAATGTCGAGTTTGTACATTCTGCCGGTTCCATACATAAATTGCCATAAACCGCTGGCTCCGGCTCTCGAAAGTGCTTGTGGGTTTAATGCCGATTCAATAATTGGCAGATATTTTAATTCTTGAGGAAGACCTTCTTTGTCCAAGATTTCTTCAAAAATCGGGAAATAGTATTCCGACAAGCCCATCATCATTTCTACCTGAGATCTTCTTCTTTGCGAATACAATTCAATATAGTTTCGGACAATTTTATTGTACGATAAATCAATTAAAGAAGGGATTTCTTCCAATCGTTTGATGTAAACGGAATCAGGAATTTTTTCGGTCTCAATAGGAGTAGAGTTCTGTTTGTATGTTCTTGTTTTAAAGGTGTTTTTTGCATACCACGAATAAACCAAACTGTCTAAGTTATTCGAAAAGTCTGTGTTTATACTGTCATTTATATCCCATCGAACATCAACTTCAGTTACTTTTAAAAAATCCAGACTGTCTTTTTCAACTTCATCAATCGCGATATTATCTTCTGTTAGTATCGTGTCAATTTCAGAAAGGATTACTTGTTCAGTAATTGATTCTGTATTTGAATTTTGATCCGAATTGGATGGTTTGATTGTACTGCAAGCAAATGTTGTCCCTAAAAAAATAAGGGGTAAAATATAATTATTTCTTTTCATTCTTGAATTTTTAAAAAGTAATTTGGCATCTTAGGCATAGAGAATTGCCCGAAAATGCGGAGTAACTAATCGCTGGTTCTACTCTAATAGTCAAGTCATCGTTCACATTAAAATTGGTAAAATGTGCATCCACCGCAGCATCAACAATATTTAGTACGTAAACTCCTGCTAAAATGATATAGCTAAGATCACGATCGTGCTTGTATGAGTCTTTTCCATTCTGGAAAAAGGTCTTGTAATTCTTATCTTGACTCAAGCTGGTTTTTTCAAAATCTACAGTTGTAAATATGTTTTCATAGCTTTTAGAAGTCGGTTCTTCAATAGGAATTGCAGGGTTTTCTCCTTGATATTTAAAATCGTAATAGGCAGAAAAATCTTTAAATCCTGATTTGTATTTCTTGTAATTTTTAGTGTTCCAGTTAATTGCGTAAATATTCAAACCAATCCCTAAATATAAAATAGGAATTTTCCAATATTTTTTGTTGTAAGCCTGTCCTAAACCAGGAAACATTAAAGAGTACATGCTTGCTTTATGAGCAGAACGAACCTTAACATACGATTCAACAGATACTGTATCGGCTTCTATTCGCTGAGAGATTGCATTTTTACTTCCTCCAAGCAAAATAAGAGAGATCAGCCCAAGGAAAATAACCAGGCGCAAATTATTCAATGTTCAATTTTTTAAAAGTTGTAACTAGCTTATGATTTCATTTGATCCAAAACTGCAAGAATACGTTCTAAATCATCATCAGATTTAAACGGAATAATTATTTTTCCTTTGCCGTTTTGGGTGCGTTTAAGATCAACTTTAGCGCTAAAATGATTGGCTAAGTGATCTTTTAAAGATTCATACTCTTTAGGAAGCGATAATGCTTTCTCGGGAGCAGGTTTTTCTTCAGGACTTTTGTTGAAATTACGAACCAATTCTTCCACTTTTCGAACTGAAAAATCGTTTTCAACGGTTACTTGAAAAATTTCCAGTTGAGTTCTAGGATCATCAACATTGACCAATGCCCGAGCATGGCCCATAAGTAGTTTTTTCTCGCGAATACCTTTTTGGATTTCAGCAGGTAGTCTAAGTAGTCGTAAATAGTTGGATACGGTTGAGCGCTTTTTACCAACACGGTCAGATAAACTTTCCTGTGTTAGCTTGCACTCTTCAATTAATCTTTGGTAACTAATGGCAATTTCGATGGAATCAAGATCCTCACGTTGGATATTTTCAACCAAAGCAAGTTCCAGCATTTTGTCGTCTTCAGCCATTCGAACGTAAGCAGGAATTCTGGTTAGTCCGGCAATTTTTGCTGCGCGAAAACGTCTTTCTCCGGCAATAAGCTGGTAGGAGTTATTATGAATTTTACGAACCGTAATCGGCTGAACAATTCCTAATTCTTTAATAGATTGGGCCAATTCTTTTAAAGCTTCCTCATCAAATTTAGTTCTTGGCTGATAGGGATTTGCTTCAATTTTGGAGATGTCGATTTCATTGCTTAAATCTCTTTCAGGTCTTGCCTGAACATCATCCATATCATTAATTAATGCTCCTAATCCTCTTCCTAATGCGCTTTTTTTTGCCATCTTACTGTATCAATATTATTCGCTAATGAGTTTTGTTGTTGTACTTGTTTTGATACCCGATTTTGTCATGTTGTTATTTTTCAATAATTCACGAGCCATATTTAGGTAATTAACTGCCCCAGCCGATTCTGCATCGTAAAGAATTGCAGGTTTCCCAAAACTTGGTGCTTCACCCAACTTGGTGTTGCGTTGTATGATTGTTTCGAAAACCATATCCTGAAAGTGCTTTTTAACTTCACTAACAACCTGATTTGATAATCGCAAACGGCTATCGTACATGGTTAAAAGAAATCCTTCAATTTCTAATTCTGTATTTAAACGATTTTGAATGATTTTAATAGTATTTAGTAGTTTACCTAAACCTTCTAGTGCGAAATATTCACACTGAACAGGAATGATAATTGAATTGGCTGCCGTTAATGCATTCACAGTTATTAAACCGAGAGAAGGCGAACAGTCAATTAGGATAAAATCGTAATCAGGGCTTAATTTTTCAAGAACCTTTTTTAAGATTTGTTCACGATTTGAAAGATTCAACATTTCAATTTCAGCACCTACCAAGTCAATGTGTGATGGAAGAATATCAAATCCTTCAATCTCGCTATGAAGAATGGCTTCTTTGGGTTCAATTCCATCAACGATACACTCGTAAATACTTTTTTCGATATTCCGAACATCGAAGCCAATGCCCGAGGTCGAATTTGCTTGAGGATCTGCATCGACAATCAAAACCTTATACTCCAAAACAGCAAGACTTGAAGCAAGATTTATTGCTGTAGTGGTTTTCCCAACTCCTCCTTTTTGGTTTGCCAAAGCAATTATTTTAGCCATAAACAATTTTAATTACAAGGTTTTATATTATTATATTGATCTTGTTCCAAAGATACTATTTTAAAGCACATTTAAAATTTTGAAGCCGTCTAAAATAGTAACAATGGCAATCGAATTATCAACATATTTATTGTTGAAAAGCTAAATCCTTTGAAAATCAAAACTCCTTATGAATAAACATTTTTCATAATAGAAAAGTAGTTTGTTCCAATTTTAAAGCTTGTCAATAATTTTACTAGTCTCAGCTAAAAGTTGCTCCTTGTTGATTGGAACTACTACCGGGATTTCACAAACAATTCCCCCTGCAAGGTTCGATATTGCTGCAATTTCTCGAGCATTCATGCCAGCTGCTAAACACAAGGTGGCAACACTAATAACAGTATCTCCAGCTCCCGAAACATCGGCAATTTGTCGTACTACGGCAGGAATGTGTTCATATGTTTTTTCATTACTGATAAAAACCCCCAACTCCGATAAGGTGATGAATAGTTTTTTAATGCCCATTTCGTTTTGAAACTTCTTGGCTTCAGCAAACAATCCGGGTATGTCTCCTTTCTCAAGAAGAAGATTAGAGCCTTCTACGAATTCTTTGAAATTTGGTTTGAAAAGGCTTACGTTTTTATAATCGTTGTAGTGACGTTTTTTAGGGTCGACAGCTACTGGAATTTCTTTTTTATTTGCAAGATTGGTGATTTCCTCAATTAGATTTTTTGTGATTACACCTTTGTCGTAATCTTCAAAAATTATTGCATGAATTTGGTGTTTTTCAAGTAAGCTTTTAATGTGATTAATGAACTCAAGCTCTATTTCGTCTGCCAATTCGTGTGTGTCTTCTTCATCAACCCGAATAAGGTGCTGATTATCGCTAATGAAACGTGTTTTTACTGTTGTTCGGCGTTTGTTGCTAACAACGATTCCAGCTTGTTCGTTTTGTATCTCTGCTAAAAGAGTTTGGAATTCCTTGCCTTTTTCATCGTCACCAATTACCGAACAAAGAATAGGGTTTGCACCTAACGATTTGATATTTAAAGCGACATTTGCAGCTCCGCCTAATCTGCTTTCACGATTTACGCAAGAAACAATTGGTACAGGAGCTTCTGGAGATATTCTATCTACTTTACCCCAAACATAGGCGTCGACCATAACGTCGCCAATAATTAATACATTAAACTTGGAGAAGGACTCAAAGATTTGTTCTAATTCAATTTTATTCACTATTTCTTGATTTTTGAATTATACCAATTTAATTTCAAAGATATCTTTAAATAAAACGAAATGATTTTCAGATATATCAAGGTGAAAACGTAAAAGATAGCCTTGTTACCTTGCATCTTTTTTAATGAAGATATAGCTGAAAAGAAACATTTTATAAGATAAGATTTGATGTTAATTTGGTATTATGCTAGCAAAGATAAACAAATTCACGTGTTCGCGAATTTTTAGTGCATTCCTTATGCATTTTTAACATTTTTATCAGCCTTTAGCTAAAAGTGTTGTAGAGTGCTAAATCAAGGTGGATTACATTGGGTCAACGTCGAAATTAATCTGAATGGATTTAAATTGATCCATACTTTTTAAATGGTTCGCGTGTTGATTTAAAATCCATTTCGCTTTAGATGGCGAACTTTTCTTTTCTATTTTTAAGAGTATATTAACGATATAGTAGTTTTGAATGCGGTTAATAACAGGCGATTGAGGGCCAAAAACACGAATGCCAAAAACTTTGTGTAAGGATTTTGCAAGAATTTCGGAAGCTTGATTCAACAATGTCTGATTTTTGTGTTTTAAACAGATATTAATTAATCGATAGAAAGGTGGATAAATATATTCCTTTCTTTCTGCCAATTGACCTGTATACATCGAAATATAATTGTTCTCAATTACATTTTTAATGATTGGATGTTCAGGTGTATAGGTTTGAATCAGAACTTTACCTCTTTTCTTTTTCCTTCCGGCACGTCCAGAAACCTGAGCCATCATTTGAAAACTGCGTTCGTAGGCTCGGAAATCTGGGTAATTCAACATCGAGTCGGCATTTAAAACACCAACTAAACTTACATTATCAAAATCTAAACCTTTCGATACCATTTGTGTGCCAACTAAAATATCGAGCTCATGGTTTTCAAATTTGTAAATGAGCTTTTCGTAGGCCATTTTTTTTCGTGTGGTATCCAAATCCATTCGTGCAATTCGTGCTTCGGGAAAGAAGCCCATCAATTCCTCTTCAATTTTTTCTGTTCCAAAACCGCGGTCTTCAATTTCGGTTGAACTGCAATGATCACAGCTGGTTGGTGGATGAATACTGTGTGCACAATAATGGCAAACCAATTGATTATTGTATCGATGATACGTTAAGCTAACCGAACAATTCGGACAATGAGGAACCCATCCGCAACTCTTGCATTCCAAATAGGGAGAATATCCTCTTCTGTTCTGAAATAAAATAATTTGTTCCTTATTTTCCAGACAATTCCCCATCATTTTCATTAGTTCGGGAGAGAACATGGATTTCATCTGTTTTTTTCTGGTAGCTTCTTTTATATCAGCAATAATTATTTCGGGCATTTCCAAATTTTGGTGGCGCTGAAACAATTCTACCAAACCATACTTGCCCGTTTTAGCATTGTAATAGGTTTCTATTGCTGGTGTAGCAGTACCCAATAAGGTTTTTGCTTTGTGCAGATGAGCTAAATATAGAGAAGCATCACGCGCATGATATCTGGGAGCCGGATCAAATTGTTTGTAGGTATTTTCATGCTCTTCATCGACAATTATCAAGCCTAAGTTTTTAAAGGGCAGGAATATTGATGATCGAACCCCTAAAATAACCTGATAAGCATTCTCCGGATTGTCTTGATTGATGTTGTTGTAGATTTCTACCCGTTCGGCATCGCTAAATTTGGAATGATAGACTCCTACTTTGTTTCCAAAAACAGTTCGCAGGCGGTTTATGATTTGAGTTGTTAGCGCAATTTCGGGCAGAAGGTAAAGCACCTGTTTGCCTTGTTGCAATTGCTCTTGAATCAAATGGATATATATCTCGGTTTTACCGCTCGAAGTTACTCCATGCAGCAATACGCAATTCTTTTCTTCGTAATGTTTACGAATTTCGCTAATTGCTTTTTGTTGGTGTTCATTCAACTCTTTAAGCCCCGAAGTTTGAGCATGAGAAAGATCTATTCGATCTTGTTTCTCATAGTAAATTTCAAGAATATTTTTTTCGACTAAGCTTCTTAAAATACTTTTCGAGATATCAATAGATTGCAGAAGTTCTGTCACTGAAACCTTTTCAGGTCTTTCTTCAAAATAGTGTTTTGAAAGATTTAGGTAGGAGAGAAGTATCTCCTGTTGTTTTTTTGCTCTTTTCAGCTCATTAATTAGATCGCCCATTTCCGATTCGCTAAAATCGGATGCCAGTCGAACAAATTCCTTCTTTTTTTCTTTGTAAGTGTTAATGATTTGTTCTTCAATGCTCACAGCTCCCTTTTCGAGTAAATATTTTACTTGAGGAAGCGTATTTTTTAATCCAGTGGCCTGATTTAAGGTAGAAATGTTTACATCTTTTGAATGCTTTAGTACATTCAGAATTTGCAGTTCGGTTTTACTAAGAGCTTCTTGTGTTTGAAATTCTTCGTTGGCGGATATCTTGGTCATACTTTCCAACTTTAATCCGGAAGGAAGAGCGGCCTTAAATACGTCACCTACTGTACACTGATAGTATTGTGAAATCCAATCCCAAAAATTGAATTGGGAGGAATTGATAATTGGAGATTCATCCAGACAAGTAATTATGTCTTTGGTGGAATAATCTGTAGGCGGATTATTGTGAATGTTTTTTACAATTCCGGTGTAAAATTTTTTACTGCCGAAAGGAACAACTACCCTTTTTCCAATGGCCACATCAGCTTTCAACTCCTCGGGAATAGAGTAGGTAAAAAGCTGGGCCAATGGAAGTGGCAGTATAATATCTGCAAATTCGGTAGTTTTGTTCATTCGTGTGTTCATTTTCCCCAAAGTTATGAGTTCTGATTAGAATCTCATCATAACAGGAAAATAAGCATGAACAAAAACCACCGTTCTCAGAAAATTTAGATAGAAAGAATATCGTTAAGACTCACTAAAGAATCCTTCACTTTCTTTTTATTTTTAATTGCTTTGTTGAATGAAACATGTGAAACTTCACCGTGTACCATTCCTACCATGATACTTTTTTGGTCATCCAGTAATGCATCAACAGCAGCAACTCCTAATGTAGAAGCAGTTACACGATCGAAAGCTGATGGAGAACCACCTCTTTGCATGTGACCCAATACCGAAACACGGATATCGTATTCAGGATGTTCTTTTCCAATTTCCTTGGCAATTGTATAAGCGCCACCAGATTTATCACCTTCGGCAACAATTACAATACCACTCGATTTGTGTTCTTTGTACCCTTTTTCAAGATATTTTTGTAAATCTTGAGTATGAGTTTCTTTCTCAGGGATTAGAATTGCTTCTGCTCCTGTAGCAATACCGCTTCGCAAAGCAATAAAACCAGCATCGCGTCCCATTACTTCAATAAAGAATAAACGGTTGTGAGCACTCGCAGTATCGCGTATTTTATCAACGGCATCAATTACAGTGTTGATTGCAGTATCGTAACCAATCGTATAATCGGTACCATACAAGTCATTATCGATAGTGCCAGGAATTCCAACTACAGGGATATCATATTCCTGAGTAAAAATTCGGGCTCCAGAAAATGTTCCATCTCCACCAATTACCACAAGAGCATCTATTTTGTTGGCAATCATTTGCTCATGTGCCTTCTTTCTTCCCTCTATAGTTCTAAATTCTTCACTTCTGGCCGAACGAAGAATGGTTCCACCTTTTTGAATAATGTTGCTTACATCATGAGATTTCATTTTTTTAAAATCGCCATGAATTAAGCCTTCATACCCTTGTAATACACCTACAACTTCAAGTTTGTTGTAGATGGCAGCACGAACAACAGCTCTAATAGCTGCGTTCATTCCCGGTGCATCGCCTCCTGAAGTTAGAACTCCAATTTTCTTAATTTTAGACATGCTTAAATCGCTTTTATTTTCAAGTTTTATTTTCTCAATTGTTTCGTTCATCAGCCATGTGGGAGTGGATGTTGCACCACTTACACCGACCGATTTTGCATTTACAAACCAATCCATGTTTAGTTCATCAGGGCAAGTGATGAAGTGACTGTTTTGATTTGATTTTTTACATACATCGAACAGTAATTTTCCATTCGAACTTTTTTCACCACTTACAAATATGATCACATCGTGTTTTTTGGCAAATTCCTTAATTAGAGGAACGCGATTTGATACTTTGCGGCAAATGGTGTCGTTGATACTCAGACTGCTTTTGCATTCTTTTTTCAGATAATCAGATATTTCAGCAAAGCCGGTAATTGTTTTTGTTGTTTGTGAAAATAAAACAACAGGCAAATTGAAGTTCACCAATTTTAGATCGTCTGTGTTTTCAACAACAATTGCCTTGCCTTCGGTTTGACCTACCAGGCCATTTACCTCTGCATGCCCTTTTTTACC
>JBFFMG010000022.1:0-19688 GCA_041554215.1 Labilibaculum sp. | reverse complement strand
TTTTCGAAACCAAAATTCGAAGGTTTTAACCTTATTGTAAAAATTACCAACACCCGATAAAGTGAAGGCAAGCAGATAGGCAATTATTATAACCGGAAGTCCGGTTGCAATGGCGTAAACTATTGGGAGAAACAAGCCATCAGGTTGTGAAATGCTTAAAGGAATTAGCATTCCAAAATACAGAATACCACTATATGGGCAAAATGCCAATGCAAAAACAACTCCTAATAATAGTGCTCCCCAATAGCTTCCTTTTACCTTTTCTCCATTTATTTTATTTGTTATGCTTCCTACTCCTGGAAAATTGATGGAAATTATATCGAGCATAAATATTCCAATCAGAATTAAAAGAGGACCTAATAATCGTTCGCCATAAGTGTTAAAAAAGGAGGAAACGTCGAATTTGCTGGCTCCAAAATATAAGATGATACCCAAAACGGTGTAGCTAACTGCTCTGCCGAGTGTGTATATTAGTCCACTTATAAAAATCTTTTTTCTATTCCCAAGATCCTTACTAATATATGCTGTTGCAGTAATATTTGTCGCTAATGGGCAAGGGCTGATTGCTGTCATTATTCCTAAAAGGAATGCAGAAAGAACAGGCCAATTGCTTTGCGATAAAAGTTGATCCAGATATTCCATTTTAGTCTTATTTCTGCTGGTTATTAAGCAATTCGATTTTAAACACATGGCTTTGATCTGCCATATGATTTATAATGTCGTGCCCGTTTTGTTTTGAAAATTAAATCTCGGACTTTAAGATAGATTCTAGTTTTTCAGTGTAGGCTTTGGTATCGTTTAGCGCAGTACGAAAAGCAAAAGTGGTTAAATCTTCAATTTCGCCCGATTTACTGTGTTTAATAAAAAGGGAAGAGCCAGAAGCCTGAAATTCTTTAGCAACAGCTTTGTTTTCCTCCTGATCTAAATTGATATCGAAAAATTTAACATTCATTTTTTCTGCAATCTCCTTTGCTTTCTCTCCAACAGCTTTACAGGTTTTACATTTTCTATCACCATGAAAATAATAGACTCCAGCACCTTCTGTTTTATTTGCTACCGTTTTAGTTTCTGATGTTTTTTCGCATTTACTGCAATCATTTGTGCAGGCAACTTCTGTTTCTGCATTAGCAGTTTCTTTTTTTGTATTCGACTGACATGATGCGAAGCTAATGCCGATTGCCAGAATACTATATAAGGCAAGATTTTTCATGTTGGTATGTTTATGCGTTTTGAATAAATTCTTTGATTTCGGAAACGGATGGGACTTTTCCACTTACTACAACTTTTTCGTTGATAACAAGGGCAGGAGTTGACATTACACCATAAGAGAGAATCTTTACCATATCATCTACTTTTGTGATATTAGCATCAATTGATAGTTCATCAATTGCTTTTTTTGTTGCTTCGGCTAATGTATTGCACTTTTTGCAACCAGGACCTAATACTTTTATTTCCATCTTAATTTTTGTTTGTGTTAATATTATTTTATTTTGAAGACAGTAGGAGAAAAGAATGAGTCTAAAATCTCATATCTAGTATCTTATGTTTATTACTTGAAAAATTCTTTGAATAATTTTTGTGCTATTGCCCAATTTTCTTGATTAAGACAATACTTAATTTTGGGGGCTGTAATTTCGCCCTGAATTAAACCTGCGCTTTTTAATTCTTTTAAATGTTGAGAAAGGGTCGATCTGGCAATAGGCACTTCCTCAGCTAAATCACCACTGTAACAGCAGGTTTGTTTCGAGAGTAAGTCGCAAATGTAAATTCTTATCGGGTGTGATAAGGCTTTGGCAAATCGGGCTAATTGTTTTTCATCGGTGGAATAAAACTCTTTTACTTCCATTCTGTTTCGTATTTCGTAAAACTACGAAACGAAGGTAGCGTGGAAATTTTAAAATGCAAAATTTTAGAAGATAAAAAGTAAATTGCGTTTGATTTGCAGTTAATTATAAGCTTTAGTGGAGCTAATGATCGTTATTGTCGCAATAGGGGATTAATTTGCTTTTACCGTGTTCGTAGCGGTCTTTGCAATTGCGGATACTTCCGTCGAATCTCAATTTTTTCGGTACACCCAATGCAAATATCCCTTTTCCTTTTGCCATTCGCTCCAATTTCCAAAGTGCTTTTTCAGATAGTTGATTGTAAAAAGGTTCAAGAATTTCACATTGCTCAATTGTGCCATATTTCTCATCCCATTTTACGGCGATTTCTCCTTTGAGAATTATTTTTGAGAAATAAACTTCTTGTAATTTGTGAAATGCAAAGGCAAATACTTTTTCTGATCCGTTATGTGCAAATAGAACTAACTCTTTATTACGAACGATGAATACACGAAGAAATCCATTCTCCATTTTTGCTAATTGTTGAGCTGCAACAGAAGCTATGCCCAGCCATTTTACATCGTGGCCTTTCTGCAGGCGAACTTTGTCGAAGAAGGTATAGAAATCTCTTATTTGGCGTATGCTTTTGTATTTTTCATTTCCTTTTTCGATACTCAAATTGTAGATGTTGGCTTGTTGCCACACTTCGGAGTTTCTGTTACGATCTTTTTTTAACCAGCAACCATCTTGTAAAGCAATATTTCCAGTCTCTTTTTTATATGTGCGCATACTTTTCCATTCTTGAGAGAAGACAAGAGTGGTGGGGAGAATAATAAGCAAGAGAAGAAAGAGTGTTTTTTTCACTGGATATTTCTGTTATATTTATTGCGCTCTTTTGGGGCTTAACTTTTCATTTTGCGTTTGTTGCCACAGGATTTCACCCTGTGCTATTGTGGAAAAAGTTGTATTATAACATTTACTGGTATTTGAATATGGATCGATTCTCAAGTTCCGTCATTTTATCATTTGTTTTACGAATTAGGAAAATCAAAAATGGAAAGAAAAGTATCAATACCCATGGGATATTTACCATTAAAATGAAATCGTACACTCCGTGAAAAAAGAAGGGGATGAAAAAGGCCAAAACAAAATAACTTGATCTTTTTTGAGTTGAAAATTTGGACAGTCCCAAGTAATAGCCCATCATAATGCCAAACATAGCATGTGCAGGTACAGCAGTAAATGCTCGAGAAAATCCGGTACCCATACCGTGTGTAAACACATACATGATATTTTCGACCAAGGCAAAGCCCAAAGACACAAAAACAGCATATACAATGCCATCGAATCGTTCGTTAAAGTTGGGGTTTTTCCATACGAGGATATAAATAGCCAGTAATTTAAAGGCTTCTTCGCAAAGAGCTGCCACTAAAAAAGCATTGCCAAATGCGTATCCAATATCTCCATTAAAAATACTTGGAAGTAATGAATCAACCAGTTTCTCTGCAAAAAGAATTGGTATCACAATTAGCATACCTGCTATAAGTCCTTTTATTAAAAGACCTAAGGGCTCTTTTTCGTATTTATCGCGATAATAAATGTAGAATAAGATAATTGCTATTGGAGCAACTGAGACGATAAGAAGATTCATATGAAATTTATATTTGCAATGTGTCAGATCGTTATTGATGTTTGTTAAGCTTGTTTCCGATTTTTACGAATTTAGAAAAAGCTTTTTGTTAAACAAAATGAAATTAGTGTAAATAGTAATTGTAGAGGAAAAGGTGATGAAAAAAGCCAACTTCCCCGTAAGGAAATTGGCTTTCAATAATCGTTTAATTTGTATTTATTTCGCAGCTTGCACTTCGCAGGAATTACCCATGCAGTTTGGTTTTACTTCTGGTTGTTTCATCAATTTCGTTTTAATAGATAGGAAATAAAGCTGACAGCCAACACAAATTCCAAATGCTGTCTCGATAAACATCAGTAACATGCAGAGCAAACAAAGCATGCAAACCGATTCGAAAATGGTTGGATCGCTTTGCAAAGGAATCGACAGGAAGAATACAATAGCAGAAAGTACCAAGCCTAAACTCCAAGCGAATCTTTTTTGTATGGCACCGATGTAAATTGGTTCTTGTTTGATCACGATAAGACGGGCAAGCGCATTGGCCGGTGCGTATTTGGGATTGATGAAAACACTAATGGCAAAGTTGAGTACAATAAAACCTGAAACGTAAGGGATTGGAGCGTACTTTTTGAAAAATACCGCTGCGATTAAGGTCACAAAAATCGTCAAGAACAACAATCCGGCTGTGGCGCGTACTTCTCTCTCGTTTAAAACTTTATAGCTAATTCCATCTACATATTCTCCAAAACTAAATCTTGACATCTTCTGTAATATTTTATCGTAAAAATCGGCTTGTAAAATACTAAAAATACCCACAGGTATTAAATGTGATTAGTTAAGTAAATGTTAAAGTATGATTGATAACCTAATCCCTTGAAGGGATAGTTACAAATGCAAATGATAACAAAAAAAAGCCGGCTTCAAAAGGAAACCGGCTCTATAAATATTTGTATGAGATTATCTGATTTGTGCTCCCAATTGTTTTTCGTAGCTCTTTATCAGTTTCTGCATAATCTTATCAATTTGCTTGTCTTCCAGTGTTTTTTCAGTGTCCTGAATAATGAAACTTACTGCATACGACTTTTTATCGGCACCCAGTTTTTCACCTTCGTAAATATCAAACAGAGAAACTGATTTTAACAAGTTTTTTTCGCAGTTGAAAGCGATGGTTTTAATTTCAGCAAAGCTGGTTGCTTTGTCAACAAGTAAAGCCAAATCACGTTTAACGGCAGGATATTTAGGAATTTCAGTATAAGCGACTTTATTTTTAGTAGCCTCGCCAATTAAAGTTTCCCAATCGAAATCAGCATAGTAAACAGGAACATCAATGTTCATTGCTTTTAGAATTTTACCGTTTACCATTCCAACTTCAACCAAAACTTTTTTCTTAATACCGTAGCTTAAGCCTTCGGTAAATTGGTCGTTTTCAAGTTCGTTAATTCTTAATTTATCAATCTGGAAACCTAAACGTTTCAATACATTTTCAGTAAATGCCTTAATGTGGAAGAAGTTTGTTGGTTCTTCTTTTAAATTCCAGTTCGTAGCCGTTTTGTTTCCGCACATAAAAACCCCCAAGTGCTCTTTTTCGAAATAGTTATCAACTGGGTTTTCGTTTTCCGGATTTACGAAATGTTGGTACGATTTACCAAACTCGTAGAATTTTAAATCCGTATTTCTACGATTAACATTGTAAGCGATACATTCCAATCCACCAAAAAGGAGACTTTGACGCATTGCATTTAAATCGGAACTAAGTGGGTTGAAAATACGAACGGTATTCTCTATTTTCAGGCTTTCCAAGTTCTCGTAATAAGAAGCTTTGGTTAGCGAATTGTTCATGATCTCGTTGAAACCAGCATATGATAAAAGGTCTGCAATGGTATTTTTCAACTTGTGCTCATCTGGTTTTGGAGCATAGCTTAATGATGCATTTACCTTTCCAGGAACTTCAACATTGTTGAATCCATAAATACGCAATACTTCTTCTACAATATCTGCTTCACGCTTAACATCTACTCTATATGGAGGAACTAAAAGGTTTAATGTATCACCATCTTCCTTTTCGATGCCAATTTCAAGTGCTGTTAAAATGTGCTTGATCGTTTCCTTTCCAATTTTTTTACCGATTAATCTTTCAATACGATCAACGCTTACCTCAACTTTAAAATCGGCAACAGGATTTGGATAAATATCAATAACTTCAGATGAAATACTGCCACCTGCAATCTCTTTAATTAAAAGAGCCGCACGCTTCATAGCATAAATGGTATTGTTAGGGTCTGTTCCACGTTCAAAACGGAAAGATGCATCGGTATTTAAACCATGACGACGAGCTGTTTTACGAACAGATACTGCATCAAAATAGGCACTTTCAAGGAAAATAGAAGTTGTTGATTCGCTTACGCCTGATTCTAATCCACCAAATACACCAGCGATACACATTGGCTCTTCTATGTTGCAAATCATCAAGTCGTTTTCGTTCAATTCTCTTTTTGTTTCGTCAAGAGTTGTGAATTGAGTTCCGCCAGTAAGAGTTTTAACAATTACTTTATTGCCTGTTATTTTAGCGTAATCGAACGCATGTAATGGCTGACCCGTTTCGAATAACACGAAGTTGGTGATATCCACTACGTTGTTAATTGGTTTTAAGCCAATTGCTTTCAAACGGTTTTGCAACCATTCTGGCGATTCTGCAATGGTGATTCCACTCACACAAACACCAGAGTATCGGTGACAAGCTTCTTTGTTTTCGACAATAACTTCGATAGGAGTAGAATTGTTTTCAACTTTAAATTCCTCAACCGAAGGTATTTTGTATTCTATATTTTTTTGTTGCTTTAAATAAGCAGCTAAATCTCTTGCAACACCAATGTGCGATGCACCATCGATACGGTTAGGTGTTAAATCAATTTCAATGGCAATATCGTCTTCTACATTGAAATACTTGGCTGCAGGCGTTCCAACAACTGCTTCGGCAGGAAGTTCCATAATTCCTTCGTGACCAGTACCAACACCAATCTCGTCTTCGGCGCAAATCATACCTAATGAAACCTCGCCTCTAATTTTTGATTTCTTAATGGTAAAGCTTTCGTCTCCATCGTACAAAACAGTTCCAACTGTAGCTACTACTACTTTTTGTCCTGCAGCAACGTTAGCTGCACCACAAACAATTGGTAATAATTCTTCGCCATTCACATCAACACTTGTTATGCTTAAGTGATCAGAATTTGGATGAGGAATGCAAGTTTTCACTTCACCAATAACCAAACCTTCCAAGCCACCTTTAATGGATTGAATTTTTTCGATTCCACCAACTTCCAAACCAATTTGAGTTAGAATGTCATCCATTTCAGCAGGCGTAAGATCAATATCAATATAATCTTTAAGCCATTTGTACGATACCTTCATTGTATGTGTATTTTATCAGATAGTATTCAAATTTTATGGATAAAGTGATGTATTTACTTCACCTTATTCTACAAGCTTACAAAAGTAGAAATTTTACCTCCAAGTACCAAGCGGGATAGAGGCTTTAAATTCGTAAGTTTTAAGAAAATGAATTAACCACTAAGGCATTCGTTTCACTCATTAAATTCTAAATAATGCACAAGTGAACACAAAGACATTATGAGACCTCCTTTGTGTTCCTTCGTGTAATCCTTAACGTTTCCTTTGTGCTTAAAATATTTATCGTTCATGGAAATTGATTATTGCCCCGAATTCGAATATATTTGTACAATTATCAAAACAGAAATATGAGCGAATCAAAAGATAAACCGATTATACTAGTTACCAATGACGATGGCCTTAATGCAAAAGGGATAAAAGCTTTGGTGGCTATGGTTAAAGATTTTGGAGATATTTATGTAGTTGCGCCCAACCGTTCTAATTCAGGGAAATCGAATTCGATTACTGTTGAAGTTCCTATTCGTATCAAGAAAGTTCGGGATGAAGAAAATCTTCACATTTACAGCTGTAAAGGGACTCCTGTTGATTGTGTTAAGCTTGCATTGAATAAGATTTTACCCAAAAAACCAGATTTTTTAGTTTCTGGGATTAATCATGGTGCAAATACTTCGGTGAGTGTTTTATATTCCGGAACCATGGGGGCTACTATTGAAGGTTGTATTAATGGAATTCCATCCATAGGATATTCATTAAATGCTTTTGACGCCGACGCTGATTTTACCGAATCGATAAAATTTGGACGTAAGATATTTGCTAATTTGGTACAACATGGCTTGCAAACTGGTGTTTGTTTAAATGTAAATTTCCCTCAAAATGAGATCCAAGGAATTCGGGTTTGTCGCCAGGCTAATGGTCGGTGGAACGAGGAATTTGATCATAGACAGGATCCTTTTGGAGGAGATTATTACTGGTTGACTGGGCATTTTAAGAATGCAGAACCTAATGCAGAAGAAACTGATGAGTGGGCAATTCGAAACGGATTCGCATCTGTGGTTCCTACTCAAATAGATATGACAGCTCACGAATTAGTCGAAGATTTAAAAAAATGGGATTATGAAATCAAAGATTAATTCAACGACTTTGGGATTGATTATTGGAATTTTGGTTCCAATTTTGTCAATTCTTCTGGTTTTTGCAGTCAAATTTCAAGCAGAGATGAGTTTGAAAGCATTTATGGATAGTTTATTGGTACACAGGATTTACACAAAAGTAATGGCTCTTGGAGTGTATTTTGGAAATATTGTATTCTTTTTTCTTTTTATCAAAACAGATCTGCTAAAGGCAGCAAGGGGAGTATTGTTGGCAACAATATTATATTCTCTGGCTATTATGGTGTTCCGTTTTGGAATGTAATTTATATAGATATAAGATATTAGACGTGAGATATGAGACAGTCATGTAATAAATTATCTCATTTCTTAAATCTCACCTCTCAAATCTAATTATAAAATGAAATACTATATCATCACAGGTGAGGCATCGGGAGATCTTCACGCATCGAACTTAATGAAAGAATTGAAAATTCAGGATTCGAAAGCTGAATTTCGATTTTGGGGAGGTGATCTAATGCTTGAACAAGGGGGAGAATTAGTAAAGCATTATCGTGAAACCGCTTTTATGGGGTTTTTAACTGTGGTGAAGAATTTGGACAAGATAAAAGCCAATTTTACGCTTTGTGAAAAAGATTTATTAGAATTTCAGCCCAATGTTTTGATTCTGGTTGATTACCCCGGCTTCAATTTGAGAATGGCGAAATTTGCCAAAAAACGCGGAATTCGAGTTCATTACTATATTTCTCCTAAAATTTGGGCTTGGAAAGAGTCTCGAGTGAAAAAGATTAAAGCTTACGTGGATAGAATGTTTACCATTTTTCCATTCGAAACTGAATTTTATCAGAAACACAACTTCGAGGTAAGTTTTGGTGGAAATCCTCTTTTGGATGCTCTTGAAAATAGACAAAATAAAGAAGAAGGTTTCCCTGATTTTATTAAACGAAACGGATTAAGTGCCAAGCCAATTATTGCTTTGCTAGCAGGTTCACGTAAGCAGGAAATTGAGCGGGTTTTGCCTGTAATGTTGGAATGTGTTGATTCTTTTCCTGATCATCAGTTTGTGGTTGCGGCTGCACCTTCCATAACAAAGGCATTTTATGCTTCTGTAGTAGGGCATCAGAATGTGCAATTTGTTTATGGACAAACCTATGATCTGTTACAACAATCTCAAGCGGCTGTAGTTACTTCAGGAACTGCGACTCTGGAGGCGGCATTGCTCCGTATTCCTCAGGTAGTGTGTTATTTGACTGGTGGCGGCAAGCTTTTGTTTACCATTGGAAAGCGTCTCTTGAAAGTAAAATACATTTCATTAGTGAATTTGATTATGGATCGGCTGATTGTAAAAGAGCTAATTCAGCATACTTGCAATAAAGAGATGATTACTCAAGAACTAAATCAAATTCTATTTAATAAAGATTATCGCAGCCAAATGCTTTATGATTATCAAATACTAAATGAAAAACTAGGTGGGCCAGGAGCATCAGCTCGTTTTGCTAAAATGATTTATCAGGATTTACAGAAGTAGAAAAAGTGATCAAATTGCTTCATGTTATTCAGGCAATACCTTTGCTGTTGGGCTTTGATTATTAACTTGTATCCGATTTATTGTTACAACAGGATTTCCTTTGTAATACATGTCTCCGCTGCTGTAAATGGTTACGTTTAGTTCGTTTTCGGCCCAAACATGTGCTTCGCCTATTCCGTTTTGTACTAATTTCACATTCTGGCTTTGTAAGTCGGAAGCTTTAATGTTTATAATACCGTTAAGGACATAATCTGCCGTTGGGCAAATGCCTGAAAATTCATATCCACCTGCAACTGTTCCAAAAGAATGAAAATCTAAAATGTCATAGTTTATATCTAGTTTCATTTCGACCAACTCACTAACTGATGTTATATCGATATCTAGTCTACTTCCATTAAGTTTCCCTATGTTAGTATAGTTTGCAGGAGCATTTATAGTAATCTGTTTAAATTCTTTTAAATGGATTTCAGCTTCGATTAATTCGAGATTTCTAAGATTGTTTTTATGTGAGTGGTCAATTGAAATGTTTTGATCATTTATATTTACAACAACTTTTGAGATAATGTTTTCTCCGCCTTTTAATAAGAAGAATTCTTCACTATCTTCCACCAAAACAACTTTAAATGTATTGAGATTTTCAATGTTGGTGATTCCTGACAGATCTATTCTTTTTTCAATGTATTGTCCTTCATCTTCAAATGGATTGAATGATTCACAAGAGCTCAGAAAAAGAAGAAATAAAATTAATATCGAGATGTTATTTTTCATGCTTTTTCCTTTTAATTCTATATCCAATTCCGAATTCGATATAATCGGCTTTTCCCATATGGGCTTTTAAGCCTAAGCTAGTCAAGAAATGCTCATTTAGTTCATATCGAAGACCAAGTCGTGTATAAATCGGTTTTTCAGGCGTTGTTTTGTAAAATGTGTATGCTCCAATATTTGCAATAATACTAAATTTACCGATTGCAAGATCATGTGAAATAAAAATAGCTTGGCTAAAACGATTTTTAAAACTGATTTCAGGAGAAAAATCCCATTTGCCTCTATTAGCTGCTTTATTGTAAAATAAATCAATTCCAAAGCCTATTTTTTGTTTTGCATTAATTCCGAAAGAATAATTTCCTGTTAAGCTGGATGTGTAGTATTTATGATGATCTTTCTCCGAAGCCTGCTTAATTCCATTGCCCCAAATCAAAATAAATTCATTGGGCAATTTCTCTTCTCTTGCTGCAGGGGTGAATAATTTTCGGTTTTTGTCATTCCAGTAGTACTTTACTCCAACATTACTTGTTAAAAGGTTTAGTCCCTTATTAGGAGCACTTATTGCACCATTAGAAATGTGATTGAATCCAAGTCCCGCATTAATTCCCCATTTAGAATTGACTGAATAACTTCCCTGGGCAATTAATTTAAAAAAAGCATTGAATTTGGTTCCAATGGCTAGATTTGTGTAGTTTCTAACCGGATCGAAGTGTTTGTTGGCCAATCCTAGGCCAAAGCCAAGCTGAGTGCTAAACTCCCATTTGGAACCAACTAGCAAAGGGAAGTTTATGTATGGAAAAATAGCAGTAACATTTCCCAGTGCCTTATCGTTACCCAAACTGCCATGATACAATCCTATTCCTATTTCGGGCTGTTTGTATAATTTAGCCCATTTTTTTTCATAGGATGGAATATAACCAAAATTTAACTCTACAGCAGAAATTTGATCATTTACCAAATAGCTAATGGATTTATGATGAGGCATCACGATACCGTAATGATATCGCAGGGTAGTGGTGAATATATTCTTTTCAGATTTTTCCTGGGCAAATAGACAAGTGCAGCCAATGAAACATATGAAAAGGAGAAAGTGTTTTTTCATTTTATAGTCTTGGTAAAGGTTCAGGTTAAAATGTTAACTTAGAACTTACTAGATAACAAGTGTGGTTTTCAATCAGATTTTGTAATTATGGTTCAAATTTATGTAAGTAAATTGATTTGCCAAAGAGTTTTTTCAACAGGAATAATTTTGCAAATTTGTAGAATAAGAAATCTAACAAGAACATAAATATATGTTGTCACTCCTTAGTAAGGAAGTACGGACTTTTTTTAGTTCTATTTCCGGATATTTAATTCTGTCCATTTTTTTAATTGCAACAGGATTATTTGTATGGGTTTTTCCCGGAAATTCGAATCCGTTGGATTCGGGATATGCAAATTTGGATGTTCTTTTTGAAATCGCTCCCTGGATTTATCTGTTTTTAATCCCTGCAGTATGCATGCGTTTCTTTGCGGAGGAAAAGAAGCAAGCTACGATAGAACTTTTGCTAACTCGCCCCATATCAGATATGGGTATTGTATTGGCAAAGTATTTTGCGGGTTTAGTTATTGTGGTGTTTACTCTATTGATTTGTTTGATATACTATTATTCAATCTATCATTTAGGAAATCCCATTGGGAGTATTGATTCTGGAGCATTTTGGGGATCTTATGTTGGTCTGTTTTTATTAGCTGGAGTTTATGTTTCAATTGGAGTTTTTGCCAGTTCATTGACAGATAATCAGATTGTTGCCTTTTTGTTGGCCCTCGTGTTTTGCTTTGTTTTTTATATTGGATTCGATTATATAGGGGAAATTGTAAGCTTACAATCTTTGCAAAGTAGTATTGTTTCCATGGGTATTAACGATCATTATCGTTCTATTTCAAGAGGGATTGTTGATTCTCGAGATTTGCTCTATTTTGTTGGTGTTATATTGGTTTTTCTTTTGTTGACAAGAACAGTTCTTAAAAGTAGAAAATGGTAATTGAATTTAGATATGGTACGAAATAGAAAATTAAAAGACCTTTTTCAATTACTGATATCACTATGGGCTATTGTAATTGTATTTCAAGTTCTACAAGTGTATTTTTTTCGGTGGGATTTGACTTCCGAAAAGCGATATTCCTTATCGGATAATACCAAGAATTTAGTGTCTAATTTAGAGAAGGACCTATTTTTTGAAGTTTACCTCTCAGGAGATTTACCGATTGGATTCGAAAAGCTGCAAAAGGCTTGTTTAGAGATGATTGATGAGTTTTATTCCTACTCCAATGTTACCATATCATATGCTTTAATTAACCCTAATGATGTTGTTAATCCGCAAAAGCGGAAAGAGCTTTTTGATCAACTAGTAGGAAGAGGACTAAAACCAATAAACCTGCAGGAAAAAACGACTGATGGAAGTTTAAATCAAAAGCTAATTATACCAGGAATAATAGTTCACGATAGGGAAAAGGAAACGAGTATTCATTTGCTAAAAAGTGTGGCAGGTTTGTCTGCCGATCAAAATTTAAATCATTCTATTGAAGAATTAGAATTTGAAATGACTTCTGCCATTCGAATGCTTCAGAATAATATACCTAAAGAGATTGCATTTCTTACTGGTCATGGCGAATTGGGAGAATACGAAGTGGCTGATTTTACTGCCTCTTTACTGCAACGGTACGAGGTGAAAAGAATTACGGCGCAGGATTTAAATAGCCATAATTCCCGATTTGCTGCATTGGTAATTGCACAACCACGTCAGGAATTTTCAGAAGAAGATAAATACAATATCGATCAGTATGTAATGAATGGCGGAAGCGTTTTATGGTTGGTTGATGAGGTAATTGCTTCGATGGATAGTTTGGTGACACAGGAGAGTACAATGGCTTATTTTCAGCCATTAAATATGGAAGATCAACTCTTTAAATATGGCGTAAGAATAAATCCTGATTTGGTGATGGATGTTCAGAGTCAGCTAATTCCGGTTCAGACAGCTTTGCCTGGTCAGCCTGCCAAATTTACACCGGCAGCTTGGTATTATTCCCCACTATTGGTTGCTCCCGATTCTCATCCGATTACACGAAAATTGAATGTAATAAAAGCTGAATTTGCAAATTCTATCGATTTTGTGGGTGATAATAAGCAAATTAAAAAACAGGTTTTGTTAGCTAGTTCGGAATATACCAGACTTGAAAAAGTACCCAAACCAATTAGCTTGGATATTGTAAATAAGAGGATGGAGGCATCTGATTTTCAGGCAGGATCAAAAAATATTGCTGTTTTGTTGGAGGGGATATTCCCTTCTGTTTTTCAAAATCGTATTTGGAAAGGGATTGACAAGAGTGATTTTAAATCGGAAAGTGTTCCTGCCAAAATGATTGTGATATCAGATGGTGATGTAATTAAAAACAGGGTAAGGGGAGTCGGTAATAATCGTCAAATAGAAGCTCTTGGTTACGATAGATACAGTAAAAATACATATGGCAATAGAAACTTTCTCTTGAATTGTGTTGATTATTTGTGCGACGATAGTGGATGGATGGAATTGCGATCACGGGAAGTGAAATTAAGAATGCTAAACAAAACAAAAATTAGATCGGAACGATTGTTTTGGCAAGTTGTTAATGTAGTATTACCACTAATTTTACTGCTTGTTTTTGGACTTATTCGTTTCTACATCAGAAAACGAAAATTTGCCACAACTAGTCATTAGAATATTGCTTAGAAATACTATTTTTGCAAGCACTAAAATTAAATTGAAGCTGAGGTTATTCTGTCCGGAATTTAATTTTTATGATTTTTATTGTGGTGCACGATTGTGTTTTTAAGGTAAATTACCAGTATTCAATTAGATAGTAATTTGTTTGAATGGATACGGATTCGTTTTTTGAATCAAGAATGGCAAGTTTACCTAATAAATTTGTATATTCACCACTTATTATTTGCCCAACATCTGTACTTATGTGTAAGTAAGAAAAAGGGAATGGGTTTTGATTTTTTCGGTTAATTTTAAAATATTATGCAAATGAAATTTGTAGTATCAAGTACAGAATTGTTAAGTCATTTACAGGCAATTAGTCGTGTTATTAGTAGTAAGAATACGCTACCTATTCTCGATAATTTTTTGTTTGAGCTAAAGGATAATCAATTGGTAGCTACTGCTTCGGATTTAGAATCTACCTTAATCACTACGATTCCATTGGAAACTTCTGTAGGTGAAGGGGTAATTGCTTTTCCAGCTAGAATTTTGACTGATACTTTAAAAGAATTTCCAGAGCAGCCACTAACATTCGATATTGACCTAACAAGTTTAGCAGTAAAAATTACTTCTGAAAATGGGGTGTTTAGTATCGTTGGACAACATGGTGAAGATTTTCCAAAACTTCCTGTTAAGCAGGATACTAATTTGGTAAATATTTCTGTAGAAAGTACCGTTTTACTAACAGGTGTTAATAAAACCTTGTTCGCAACTGCTGATGATGAACTTCGTCCTGTAATGAACGGGATCTTTATCGAATTGGGAAATAATGATCTAACCTTTGTGGCTTCTGATGCTCATAAATTAGTTCGTTACAAAAGATTAGACGGAAGATCTGATGTGGAATCATCATTTATTTTGCCAAAAAAACCAGCTTCTCTTTTGAGAAATATTCTTCCAAAAGAAACAAATCCTGTTTTGGTAGAGTTTGATGAGAAAAATGCATTTTTCACCTTATCAAATTACAAATTAATTTGTCGTTTAGTTGAAGGAAATTATCCAAGTTATAACTCGGTAATCCCTAAAACAAATCCGAATAAATTAACCATTGATAGAGTTGAGTTATACAATACATTGAAAAGAGTTTCTGTATTTTCAAACCCAGCAAGTAACCTTATTAAATTTGAATTGAAATCAAATGAATTGGTTGTTTCTGCTCAAGATATAGACTTCTCAATTTCTGCAAGAGAAAGATTACAGTGTCAGTACGAAGGTCAAGAATTAGAAATCGGTTTTAAATCTGTTTTCCTTTTAGAGATTTTAGCTAATATTTCTTCTTCGAATGTTATGATTGAATTATCTGATCCAACAAGAGCAGGTATCTTCCTTCCTTACGATAATGATAATGCTGACGAAGATGTATTGATGTTGTTGATGCCAATGATGATTAATGCATAAGCCAATAATTAAAGAGATGATTAAAAAATAAAAAAAACCCAACAGGACGAATAGTCCTGTTGGGTTTTGTATTTTTGCAACATAAGCTAACATTTTATTTGAATACCATGAATCTGAATTTAAAGAATCCAATTGCCTTTATTGATCTTGAAACAACAGGAATTAATGTCGCTAAAGATCGTATTGTAGAAATTTGTATTGTTAAAGTAAATCCGAATGGCGATGAGGAAGTGAAAACCTACCGAGTAAATCCAGGGATGCCAATTCCTCCACAATCAAGCGCAATTCATGGTATTACAGACGAGGATGTAAAAGATGAGCCAACCTTTAAGGAGGTTGGTAAAACTATTGCAAAATATTTAGAGGGTTGTGATTTGGCAGGATACAATTCTAACCGATTTGATTTTCCTTTGTTGGCTGAGGAATTCTTGCGTGCAGATATCGATTTTGATATGAAAAAAAGAAAGTTTGTAGATGTACAGACTATTTTTCACAAAATGGAACAACGTACTTTGGTTGCAGCTTACAAATTTTATTGCAACAAGGAATTAGAAGGAGCGCATGGTGCCGAGGCCGATACAAAAGCAACTTACGAAGTATTAAAATCGCAGTTGGACAAATACGATAATTTGGAAAATAATATTGAGTATTTGGCGAAGTATTCAAGTCAGAATAACAATGTTGATTTTGCAGGTTTTATCATAAAAGATGAAAATGGAGTTGAAACCTTTAATTTTGGCAAAAATAAAGGTGTTGCAGTCGAAAAAGTGTTGGCAGATCAGCCTGGTTATTACGGATGGGTTATGAATAGTGATTTTCCGTTGTATACTAAAAAGGTACTAACAGAGATTAAATTAAGAGGGTTTAATAAGTAAGACGATTATTCGATGAAAATTTTAGCAATAGGAAGAAATTATGCGAATCACGCCAAGGAACTTAATAATCCAGTTCCTGAAGAGCCTGTGGTGTTTTCTATGCCCGATTCAGCACTTTTAAAAAGTAATAATGATTTTTACTTTCCTGATTTTTCTAATGACATCCATCATGAAGTGGAAGTAGTCGTGAAAATTTGCAGAGTTGGTAAAAATATACCAATGGAATTTGCTCACCGTTATTATGATGAGATTGGCTTAGGAATTGATTTTACTGCTCGTGATATACAAGCGGAATGCAAAAAGAAGGGTTTGCCATGGGAAAAAGCCAAGGCTTTCGATGGAGCAGCTCCAATAAGTAAATTTGTTTCTAAAGAGAAATTTGAAAATATTGCTAATGTAAATTTTCAATTGGATATAAATGGAAGTAGAGTACAAACAGGTAATACCTCTGATATGATTTTCTCAATTGATTACCTGATCGCGTATTTGTCAAAGTTTTTCACTCTTAAAATTGGAGACTTAATTTTTACAGGAACTCCAGAGGGAGTAGGACCGGTAAAAATTGGCGATCATCTGGTTGCTGAGTTGGAAGGTGAAAAAATGATGGATTTTTACGTTCGATAGACAAAATACTGTATTATTTCTGTATTTAATAAATGAAATGACCGAAACACTTATGTTTACGGTCATTTTTTTATAACCTATTGAGAGGTAACTACTTTAGTATGTGAAATTGGTCTAAATGTTCTATTTTAATGATAGTTAACACTTTAGCTTATTCGCTTCGGCATCGGAAACCTTTTAAAAGTTGGGAAACATCACTATCTTTGCAATAATATCACAACTAAAAGACTTTTATGGAATATCAACATTGGGGCAAATTAATTCGAGATCGTATTGAAAAATATTCAGATCGAATTGCTATGCACTATAAGGATGGAAAAAGTGGCGAATGGGTTGGTGTAACTTGGACTGAGTTTGGTTTAGAAGTTCGACAAATATCAAAAGCTCTTATAAAAATAGGCGTTGAAGAAAAGGCTATGGTTGCTATTTTTTCTCAAAATATGCCTGAATGGATTACTGCCGATTTGGCGATAATGAGTATTCGTGGAGTAACCGTTCCAATTTATCCAACTAATTCTACTAGCGAAGCAAAATATATCATTGAAGATGCTCAGGCGCAAGTTGTTTTTGTTGGAGAACAAGAACAGTACGATCGTACTATGGAATTAATTAAGACAGTTCCACATGTTAAGATGGTAGTTGCCTTCGATAAAAATATTATTTTATCCGATTTCGAAAGATCTATGCATTGGGATGAATTCTTGATTTATGGAAAGAATTCTATGATGGGTCATCAGTTTGAAGATCGATTTGCGAGAGCTGAATTAGATGATCTTGCAACTCTAATATATACTTCAGGAACAACTGGTGAGCCAAAAGGAGTGATGATTGATCACAATAACATTTCAAGTGTATTGGTTTCACATGATGCTGAGTTAAATGTATCAGATAAGGACATTTCTCTTAGTTTTTTGCCTTTAAGCCATGTTTATGAGCGAATTTGGTGTTTTTATTGTTTTCACCGAGGAATAGAGATTTATTTCAATCTTGATCCTAAAAAGATTGGCGATGCAATGAAGGAGGTGAAACCTACATTAATGTGCACAGTTCCTCGAATTTACGAGAAAATTTATGCGGCTATTCAGGAAAAAAGTAAAGGTGCTTCATCTGTGAAGAGGTCTTTGATGAATTGGGCGATGAAAATTGGGCAGAAGCACAATAATGAATACCTACTTATTGAGAAGAAAGTGCCTTTGGCATTGGCACTAAAGCATAAAGTTGCAGATAAGTTAGTATTGAGTAAGCTGCGTGAAATTTTTGGCGGAAGAATTAAGTTTATGCCTTGTGGTGGAGCGCCATTAGATACAAATATTATTGAATATTTTCATGCTGCAGGTATAAATGTGAAAATGGGATATGGCTTAACAGAAACCATGGCAACAGTTTGTTTGTATGGTGATAAGCATATTGATTTTAATACTACAGGTCGGATAATTATTGGAACCGAGATTAAAATTGGTGATAACGATGAAATTTTAGTGAAAGGTCCTGGTGTTATGAGGGGATATTACAAGAAGCCAGAAGCTACAGCCGAAGTAATGAAGGATGGTTGGTTTTGTACTGGTGATGCAGGTATAATTGATAAAAATGGTGCTGTAACCATTACCGATCGGATTAAAGATTTGATGAAAACTTCGGGAGGAAAATATGTTGCTCCGCAAAAGTTAGAAAAAACCTTGGTTAATGATCAGTTTATTGAGCAAATTGCTGTTATAGGTGATTGTAGACAATATGTAACTGCCTTGGCAGTTCCTGCAATGGAACCTCTTCAGAAATATGCAATACAAAATAATATTGGATATGAAACTATTGAAGAATTATTGGGTAATTCTCAAATTATAGAGTTTTTTGAAAAACGTTTTGAGGAAATGCAGAAGGAATTTTCACGTTTCGAGAAGATTAAAAAGTTCACCTTACTTCCAAAAGAATTTTCGATTGAGGCTGGTGAGATAACTTCTACTTTGAAATTGAAACGGAAAGTAATTCAAGAAAAATACAAACATCTAATTGATAAGATGTATAAGGAATAATAAACCCACCAGTTTATTTTATAAACTCCGATAGTATTAATTTTCTATCGGAGTTTTTTATTTTTTTTATCACGTTTTTTGTACCACCATACCAATCCAAGGACTATTTTCCTCGTATGGTTTTCCTTGCAGATCCGACCAGTATTCTTTCACACTGAACCCACTTTCTTTGACCATAGAAATGGTGCTTTCCAATGAAAAATAGTGTTTCCAAATGTTATGGGTTTTAATTTCCCCATTCTTTAAAATTAGGGTGTATTTATCCAATCGAACTTGCTCTTTTTTGTACTTGTAATGAGATTGCAATAATAGGTGTTCCTCTTCGCTCCAAAAGCCGTCTTCCTCGCTTATGTACCACGATTGTTCTGGTTCTTCATTTTCGAAATAGTGTTTTGTAAATACATCAAAAATTAAAAAACCTCTGGGTTTTAACGCTTTTTTTACTTTTTGCAGTAGTAAGGTTCTGTCGTCATGCGATAGAACGCATAAATCGCCATAAATAAGTGTAATTACATCGAATTCTTCTTTGTAATCCATTTCCAAATAGTTTTGGCAGACATATTTAATTCGATAATTAAATTCCTCCGCTTGTTCTTTGGCATAATCAATAGAACTCTGCGAGAAATCGATTCCTGTTACAGCAAAACCCTGACCATAGAAATTTTCACTATACAAACCAGGTCCACAACCCAAATCAAGCAATTTACTATCTTCGG
>JBFFMG010000021.1:0-19826 GCA_041554215.1 Labilibaculum sp. | reverse complement strand
TGCTTTACTTTAATGGTGTGATTACTAATGACATTGCTTTTGTTGGTTTAGAGAATGCAGATTATCGAAATTTTGTGATTTCGGTTGCCAACTTTAGTGTTTTCAAGAAAAATCAAGACATTGAAGGATATCTTGATTTTTATACCAAAAGTTATTTTAATACTACCCGATCAGAGAATACATCAACCATTAAACGAAATGATAAATTAATTTCGGTGAATTCTAATTTGGATTCAACAAAATTTGCTGTTAACATGAACGACAATCATAAATTTATTCTGTTGGTTCCTGTTCGAAAAGTGAATATTGGTAAATTAAGAACAGATATATTTAATCATGATAAAGATTTTAATGTGATTAAAGATCAGTATGATACCGACTTAAATATGATTGTGGTGAATAATGTTGGCTCCAAGACCGACGCCATGAATTATTTTAAGAAATTGATAAAAGATGAATCGGTTTATGCTCAATTGGCAAATGTAGAGTATCGAAATTTTATCATCACCGAAGAGAATTTTAATAAATTCTATATCAGTAAAACTTTATTCCCATATCTCGACTTTTTCAAGGAAAATTACTTGAATGATGAGATGGTTGAAGAGGTTCAACCGAGCGAAGAATTAGTTCAGGAGGGAATATATACCTATAAAGAGGAAACGCCACATTATTTTGCATTGGTCTACTCTACTGATAATGTAGATAAGAAACAGCTGTTGAACGGAATTAAAAAATACAATACTAAAAGTTTGAATGTGGAAGTTCGCTCTTTGGATGAGAACCGCGATATTCTTTTGGTAAGCAGCATGCGAGATAAAAAACAGGCCATGATGTATTTCCGCGCAATTGTTACGAATCGTGTACTTTTTGAACCCGTTGAGAAGGTTTATTACCGTAATTTTGTAATTTCTGAAGAAAATTTAGACATTTTTAGTAAGGATGGCGATCCAGCTATTTACCTAGAATTCTTTAAAAAGTGGTATCTTAAGTAAGCTCGGTGAAATAAAAGTTTGTGCTTTTCGTTACCTTATAGTACCGAGCCGGGTGGTTACTTGGTCGAACTTAAAATAGATGTTTGTGAAAGATATTACGATACTTTGGGTGGATGATGAGATTGAGTTGTTGAAACCTCACATTATTTTTTTAGAAGGGAAAGGCTATGTTGTAAAATCATGCAATAATGCTCATGATGCAATAGACATGGTTCGGGAGAGTCAATTTGATTTGGTTTTACTGGATGAAAATATGCCAGGCATGAATGGTTTGGAAGCTTTGGTTGAGATGAAATCGATTAATTCGGCACTTCCCATTGTGATGATTACCAAGAATGAGGAAGAGGATATTATGGATGATGCGATTGGAAAGCAAATTTCGGATTACCTGATAAAACCTGTGAACCCAAAGCAGATATTACTTACCATTAAAAAGCACCTCGATAAAAAGAGATTAATTTCGGAAAAAACAACCATAGCTTATCAGTCGCGATTCGGACAATTGGGAATGGAAATTAACGATTGCCGCGATTTTAAGGATTGGATGAAAATGTACCGGAAATTGGTGTTCTGGGAATTAGAGCTGTCCAATATTGAAGATTCGGGAATGGACGAAGTACTTCGCATGCAGAAGACTGAAGCCAACAATCTTTTTGCTCGATTTATAAAAAATAATTATCTGGATTGGCTAGAGCCGGGCAATAAAGAAAAGCCACTGCTAACACCTGCTATATTCAAAGAAAAGGTATATCCTTTGCTTGATAAAGGACAAAAGGTAGCTTTTATTTTGATTGATAATTTACGATACGATCAGTGGCAAACACTATATCCTGTTATTAATAATTACTATTCGGTGGTAGATGATGATATGTATTATTCCATTTTGCCAACCGCAACACAATATGCCCGAAATTCGATGTTTTCAGGATTAATGCCACTGGATATTCAAAAGAAACATCCAGGTCATTGGATTCATGAGGATGAGGATACAAGTAAAAATCTTCACGAAGAAGAATTTATTGGCTTCCAGTTTAAGCGTGATTACAAGGAGGTAAGCTACCATTACGAGAAAATAAACAACGAAAAAATGGGTGCCAAAGTAATGGAGAACATTAGCTCTATTTTGGAATCGCAATTGAGCGTTTTTGTGTACAATTTTGTGGATATGCTTTCGCATGCCCGTACCGAAAGCGATATGATTCGTGATTTGGCTCCTGATGAGGCTGCTTATCGTTCTTTAACCTTGTCATGGTTCGAACACTCGATGTTATTAGAGTTGATTAAGAAGCTTGCCGAAAAGAATGTGAAGCTGATAATTACAACCGATCATGGTTCCATTCGAGTTCAAAATGCTGTAAAAGTAATTGGCGACAGGCAAACGAATACGAATCTGCGATATAAAATGGGTAAGAATCTGAATTACAACCCAAAGCATGTTTTTGAAGTTACAGATCCACGAAAAGCACTTCTACCTCAGGTAAATGTAAGTTCTTCTTATATCTTTGCATTCGGCGAGGATTTTTTGGCTTATCCAAATAACTTTAACCACTATAGTTCCTATTATCGAAATACCTTTCAGCATGGAGGAATTTCGCTCGAGGAAATTTTGGTTCCATTGATAACTCTGAGTCCGCGCTAGAAATTAGATATCAATTTTTTTGAAAATGAGTGTATTAAAAATTAACTCACTGAAGGAGATTAATGCCGTAGCAAAAGAATTTCTTTCTCTGGTGGGAGATAAGCGTGTATTTGCTCTTTATGGAGCAATGGGTGTTGGTAAAACCACCTTTGTAAAAGCCATTTGCGACGAAATGGGTGTTCAGGATACCATCAATAGTCCTACCTTTTCGATCGTGAACGAATATCATACCTCGAAAGAGGCTATTATTTATCATTTCGATTTTTATCGAATTGAAGATGTGAAAGAGGCTTATGATTTTGGCTACGAAGATTATTTCTACAGCAAGGCCATGTGTTTTATTGAATGGCCCGAAAAAATTGAATCCATTTTACCCGATGATGCAGTAGAGGTTCTTTTCGAAGAACAAATGGATGGCAGTCGTACGATAACCATTCGTTAGGCTGGTGTATGCATAATAGCAAAAAATTGTTTAAATTGTGAATTGATTAATTTGTTAAAATTACCTTTCACATTACAATTTTGGATATGGCGCCACGAAGTCAAGGAACAAGGAATTTTCCGATTGGGCAAGAGTTTTATCAGCCTAAAGAAGAAATGTTGGAAGTTGAACGCCGACGTAAACAATTAGCCATCGGATTACCGAAAGAAGAGAGTAAAGGCGAAAATAGAATTTGTTTAACGCCTCAATCTGTTGAAGTTTTGGTAAATAATGGTCATGAGGTTATGATTGAACGAGGTGCTGGTCTTGCCTCGAATTACACCGATAAAGAATACAGCGATAATGGAGCTCTTATAGTTAATTCAAAGAGCGAGATTTATCAGTGTGATATCGTGTTGCAAGTTTCTCCCTTTTCTACCGCTGAAATTGATATGCTTCGAGGAAATCAAATTCTATTTTCAGCGCTTCAGATCAAGAGTCAGTGCTGTGAGAATATTCGCAAATTAATGCAGAAAAAGGTGACTGCCATTGCGCTGGAACTGGTAAAAGATCAAAATGATTTTTTCCCCGTTGTGCGTTCAATGTCCGAAATTGCTGGAATTTCGTCGGTAATGATTGCAGGAGAATATTTAAGCAAGGCTCATGGAGGCAAAGGAGTAATGTTAGGTGGTATTACCGGTATTACACCTGCCGAAGTAATTGTTTTAGGAGCAGGAACTGCTGCCGAATATGCAACAAGAGCTGCCAGTGGATTAGGTGCTATGGTTAAGGTGTTCGACGATTCTATTTATCGCTTACGCAGATTGGAAGATCATTTGGGTCATCGTGTTTTTACTTCAATTTTTCATCCCCATGTTCTTACAAAGGCCTTGGCTTCGGCCGATGTTGTAATTGGAGCATTGCGCTACGAAAAAAATATAAGTGGTTTTATCGTTACCGAAGATATGGTTGCTAAAATGAAGCCTGGTTCAATTATTATCGACTTGAGTATCGATCAGGGAGGTTGTTTTGAAACATCCATGATGACTACTCACAAGGATCCGGTATTTAAAAAGTTTGGTGTTTTGCATTACTGCGTACCCAATGTGCCATCGCATGTTTCCAGAACTGCCTCGCTTGCATTAAGCAATATTTGTTCTCCTTTGTTATTGCAAATTGGTCATAATGGTGGTGTTCATCAGTTTATTAAATACGATTCGGGCTTACGACATGGAACCTATATTTACCGTGGTATTTTAACCAATCGTCGCTTGGGTGATTCGTTTGGAATTTTGGCTAAAGACATCGATTTGCTGCTTGCTGCGATGTAGTTTGCTTTTCCAATGTACATTCTACAGCTTTAGAAAAACCATCTTCAGTAACACTAGCAGTTACCTGATATTTTAATTGCAATTCTTTGGGAGCATTAGCTACTACAAAACTGTGCTCTCCCCAATCCAGTAAATCAAAATCATTGTAATCATTACCTATTGCAATCGATTCGGAGGCTTTAATTTCTAATTTGTTGCAAAGCCACTGGCATCCAAGTCCTTTCGAAATGTGCTCGGGAAAAATCTCCATCCAAATCGATTCATGATCGAGTGGCGATGTGGCCCGAATGATTTTAATATCGGTAAATTTTGTTTTTAATTCCTCAAACCAATCTACTTTATTGGGTAAAATGGCTAAAATCTGACAGGCATCCCGCCGGGTATCTTCCAGTTTACCAACAGGTGTTGCAAATTGCTTGTAAAGCGCCAGTCTTCGGTCAAAATCTAAATTTTTATTTCCGCTTTGATAATACCAAAATTGATGATTTAAAGGAATTGGATCCTGAATCATAAAATCAATTTCGTGATCGATTAAAATCTTAGCTAATTCAAATACTTCTTCTGCTTCAATCTGTTGTGAGTAGATGAGTTCTTTCGTATTCCACTGCATTATTCCCGCTCCCGACGAAAAAATAAGATAATCAATCGGAAAATCTTCGGGCAACACTGCCAAGGCAGAATAAAGGGTTCTTCCCGTGGCAATTACTCTAATAATTTCTTGTTCTTTTAGCTTGTAAAGAGTGTCGTAATTTTTTTTGCTGATACTACCCAGCGAAGGAAGCAAAGTGCCGTCTAAATCAGTAACTACGATTTTTATTTTTGGAGTCATAAAAGAGAAATTAGGAGGAATTCCAAATTTACTGATTTAGAATGACAAATCTATAGGAAGCTTAAAAAGATCGATGCAGCAATATTTTATTGGTCTTTTGTAATTATTGTTAATTTAGTGAATTGTTCTTAAGGTTTAAAAACCACAAGTCACGGACTTGCGGGAGGTTGGGGAAAAGAGCGAAAAAACGTTTTGAAATTAGACAATATGAAACAAAAAACAAGAACAGGAAAAAAGATGTGCCAACTTTTTAGCTTCCGTAAAAACAGATCTTTAATTCGGTATGTGAAAGTTTTAATTTGGATTATAATATTTTGTTGTTTTGGATATTGTATTTATGAATCACTGAATCGTTATGTGAAATATCGGTTGTGTAGCAAGGTAGATTTTATAAACTTTACTTTACCTATAGTAGATTACTATGCAGAATATAATAAGTATCCGAATGAGATAGCTCATTTGTTAAAAAACATGTATGATAATTCCTATGAAAGAGATTATCGTTTAATTGAATTAATTGAGAAGTTAGAATTGAAAATAGCCGAAAGAGAAGATGAGTTACTAATTTATGATGTTGGTTTTGATGGTGTTGATGATCACCTTGGAAAAATTATAATGGTTTATCCTGACACGAAATTTTCTGAAGTTTTTTTTTATAAAGGAGATATTTTAGTTTATGGTTCAGATTATTCTATATTTGAAATGGATAATTATGAACTGAAGGAATGGGTAGAGTCTGAGTCTTCATCGTGGTCTTCTGATAAACCTAAGATAAAAGGAAATTGAAATAACGCTCCCCCACGCTAGCTTGTAGCTCGTATTCTGCGAATGCAGTTAATATGAAGAGGTAAAACACAAGCCCCTGCAGATATCTTATCTGTAGATTTCGAGTTCGGGGAGTTATACTCCCTTGTCATTCTCTCGCTTCCCGCAATTCTTCGCCTTGTGCTATCAATGGAAAACATTCGTAATCGAGATACAGGTTTAAAATTCAAATCATTCTCTTATTTTTTTAGGAAAACATGCGCTGCAAGCGTACAAAGAGCTCCCCATTTCGGTGGAGGTATGTTTACATGCCTGCAGCGCATACTTTTCTGTATTTCCAATCAAATTACACTTCGGGAGCAATAGCTTTCTTCTAAATTTTTACAATTACTTCTCGCAAGTTTTCAACTTGTGGCAATTAGCGAGATATAAATTCGGTATTCTGGCACAAGCCCTAAAAATAAGCCCTCACTTCCATGCTGCCCACATGAATGGTTTTGCCACCCTCGCTGTTGCGGCCGTTGTACGAAACGCTAAGCTGAAATAGTTTACTTAGTTGTTGATTGTATCCCAGACTCCAGGTTGTGTTGTTGCCGGGTAAAAAACCTTCCAGCATTTCGTAGGCTATCGAACTGTTCGATTCTGCATTAAAATCGACTAGTAAATAGTTGACCGTTACCATCAGCTTGCCTGTTTTGTCCAAAGAATACTGGCAGTCGGCGCCTATGTTGTGCGTGTTCGATTTTTCGGTAGCTAAATCGTTCTCCTTACTGTTGTAGGTGTAGTTCAAGCTGAACTGAAAGGCCAGTGTTGGCTGAAACTGAAGCTTTAATTCGTTTTTAATTTCCTGCAAAGAGTAATTTTTATCGGCGAACGATTCATTGTTTAAATTCTTTTCGCCAAAATCGGTTCGGTTGCTCAACTGATTTGAATCTCCAATTTTCCATTGAAAACGAAAGCCGTTCTGCATGTATTTTCGGCGCTCGAAACCTTGGGTAAGCAGTTGTTTGCCATTGCTGCTTAAGTGAATAATGTCCCAATTGGTTTTCGATTTGGCTTTACGATACGAAAAGGTATTCTGAAAACTCGAATTGATGGTGATGAGGTTTTCGTTGGAAGCATGAGCCAGGAAAGGATTCGCATACAGATTAAAATCATTTACCAAACTCTTTTTCGAAATACGGTAGGCAAAGCGGTTGTTGAATCGTTTCAAAAAAGAGACGAACTTCTGTTTCGATTTAATTTGACTCAATCGCAAATTGAATGTCTGTCGGAATTCGCTGGTAAACACCTTTTGATAATTGTTGGTATTGGTGCCCACACGAATGTAATTGGCCTCGTCTTTAAAACTGGCAATCTCAAATTCGTTAATTTCTTTCACTTCATTGCCGTTGTAATCTGTCCAGCGATAAATTCCTTGGCCTTCGTTTACCTCCACAAATGAAAATTCTTTTTCGCTCTCCAAGCCCGATCCCAATTCGTAGTAGGTTGAAGTTTGCAGTAAGCCTTTTTTAATTCGTGCCTGATGCTCTAATTTTCCTAAAAAAGTATTTTCTGGCTTCTCGTCGCTGTAGCTGTTGTCCAAAATGGATAGTTTCCGGTAAATCGTTTCTATTTTCAGTTGATTGTTCCGGTTTTTCTTCAGCCAGACTTGTGCACCAAAATCCTGCGATTCACTTTGTGCTTTCAGGTCATTTCCTTGAGGTAGAAAATCTTTTCTTTTCTGATAGTAGATCTGGAATTGATTTTCGGATGAATCACGATTCGTAATATATGCTTTATAGGAATGAAAAGAAGAGCTGTTTACCAACAGATCATTCGTGTTCTTGTCCTCCCACTGATTGTTTTCGCTTTTAGTCTGCATGCCAATTTTCGTAAAGCCAAGTGCATAAGAAGTATTCAGCTGGTGCCGGTAGAATTTTGTTTCAAGGCTTTTCTGATCGGTGGCTAAGGCATTTCCATTAAAATCAATTGCCAGATTCTTTTTTGAGAACTGTAAAGCCAAAGAATGTTTGTTGCCCTGATAATCGCTGTCCTTTTTTAAAACAGAGAATTCGTATCCGGCTTGTCCCCAGTTTTGATTCAAGAAAACGTTGCTTAGCGAATAAAAATTCTCATTTGAATTCGTAAAGTCATTCTGTAAATTCCAGTCCCGCTTAAATTCTGCCGATCGGAATGGCTCTATCTCCGAAAAGTTTTGGTTGATATGATGAAAGCTTAGTTTTGTTTTCAGAAGTTTAAGAGTATCCGCAAAATTGGAATTTTTCTCCAGCGAAAAATCCACAGCAATGCCTTGATTGTTGCCATCATCAAGCGACGAAAAAGTGTTCAGATCACGATTGCTCAGCGCCAATTCGAATTTCGAATTCAGGTTTTCAGTCAGATTCACATCTCCGCCAAAGGAATACAGTTGTTGTTTTTGCGGCGCTATCAATTGCACAAGGGGCTCAAATTCTCCTTGCGGAACTCCGTTTACCGGATCAATCCATTGGTAAACCCGTCCGTTTGCAGCGCCATTTACCCGCTGGTAATTTCCATTGTTTGCTCCTGTAAAAGAAAAGTTGACCCGGTAAATGGCAACATCAGCATTGGTCGAATATTGGTAAACTTCGTATTCGATGTTATCGATGCTTCGCTTGATTTTTTCGTACAAAACAAAATCGTTCGAGTAGTCAACTTCTTCAACGTTGGGAACCTTGGCTAACTCCAGATTGTCTCCAATAGAACTAAGCAGTAGTTTGTTTTCATCGCTTAAGGACTGATCGATCGATTGACTTTTACTATCCTGTTCGTGGTAGAAATTGAACCAGAATTTCCCCGTTCTGGTTTTCAGCTCATTGCCGTTAAAAAGCAAATATCTCGAATAGTTTTCTTCCGAGTATTCAAATTCGATAATGATTCGGGAGTTTCGGGTGATTGGCTGTTTTGTTGTAAAGCTAAGTTCGGCAGTGTTGTAATTAATTACGTAATCGTTTTGTTCTCCTCTGTTCAGGAGCTTTCCATCCACAAAAACTTTTTCAGTTCCTGCCAAAACAATAATATAGCTTTCGTTGTTGGCGCCAATCATCCGGTAAGGTCCTTGAATTCCTTCCGAGCCCTGCACTTCCATTCTGTTGAATTTGCCCTTGGCAATGGAGGCACTAATGGTCGATCGAAATTCGGCTTTGCTCTTTTTTCCTTTTGCCAGCAGACCGGAGAATTTTCCTCCCTGCACTTTTTTGTTGAAACGCATGAATTTCCCTGTTGGAGATTGTACCTCATAATCGCCCAGAGTTAGCTCTTTGGTGTCGTCGTATAATTGAATGTAGATTCGGTCAAAATCATTAATGGTTTGTGTGTTCCCATCGGGTTGTATGGGAATGTTATTGTCGGAGATGGCTGCTAAAATGCTTATTTCATTGGTTAGTTTTCCTGATAGTTGTAGGTTCAGGTTCGAGTTCACCACCACATCCTGATTGTTGCCGTAAGAGATCCCGCGGGTATAATTGCCCTGTTTCTCCAATGGTCCGCCCGAAAAGGATTCTCTTCTTTTGTAGGAAGAATTTATTGCGAAAGTATTGGGTCGTTGATCACCAGAGAGATTTAGCTGCGATAAATTCCGGTTGTATCTTGGCTTTGTTATGTTGTAATCGAATACACGGTATTCAATTTTTACCGATTCGCTTTTTTGTTTCAGTTCCGGCGAAGGAATAAAGCTTCCTTTGCCAACAATAATCTGATACCAATCTTTGTTTACCAGATCGTTTTGCTGATACACTTTTACGGTTCCCGGCAATATCATCATCGAGTCCAATTGAATTGTATCCCGATTCAGGTACACGATTTGGCTTCTTAAATTGCTTTGAGTTTGTCCAAGCATTTTAAAACCAGAAAAAATCAGCAATATGAAAAGGAATTGGAATCTCAAATGAGTATATCTATTTTAGTAATGGGTTCCGATCTGCAAAAATGAAATCGCTTGGTGTTAAAACGAAATCCTCCACCTAAAATTATTAGTTTTGCAGAGAATAAATATAAGGAAGCTATTCCGGTTAACAGTAACAAATTTCAATTATGGTTCTCTTTTACAACCTTTCGATACGATTCTATGTCTTAATAGTGCGAATTGCAGCTTTTTTTAACCCTAAAGCAAAGCAATGGGTTGATGGTAGAAAGAATTTGTTTTCAAAAGTTGAAGACGCAGTTAAGGGGGAAGAAAATTTGGTTTGGTTTCATTCTGCATCTTTGGGCGAATTTGAGCAAGGTCGGCCGGTCATCGAAAAGTTCAAAGAGGAGCATCCTGAATTTAAAATTGTACTCACCTTTTTTTCTCCATCGGGCTACGAGGTTCGTAAAGATTACGCTGGCGCGGATTTTATTTTCTATTTGCCAGCCGATTTTCCTTCCTACGCACGAAAGTTCGTCGATTTAGTGAATCCTAAAATGGCATTCTTTATTAAGTATGAATTTTGGAATCATTATTTGAAGGAATTGAAAAAAAGAAAGGTTCCAACCTATATATTTTCCACTATTTTCAGACCTAGTCAACTGTTTTTTAAGCCGTGGGGCGGATTTTACAGAAGAATGCTCTCAGCTTTCACTCACTTTTTTGTACAGAATCAGGAGTCAAAAGATTTGTTGAATGGCATTGGACTCAATAATGTGTCGATAGCAGGCGACACACGATTCGATCGAGTGTACTCAATTGCCACCGGATCGAAGACATTACCCAAAGTGGAAGGATTTAGTCAAGGGAGATTGGTTTTAATTGCCGGAAGTACTTGGCCAAAAGATGAAGAATTCTTGATTAATTATATCAATACCTCTAAAAACAACTATAAATATATTCTTGCTGCTCACGAGGTTGACGAAAACCACATAAAGAATATTGTTGATCAGATTCAGAAGCCTTGGGTACGTTACACCAATGCCACAAAAGAGGAAATTGAAGAGGCCGAAGTTTTGGTTATTGATTGTATCGGCGTTCTTTCTTCCTTGTATAGATATGGTGACGTTTCATATATCGGAGGTGGTTTTGGTCGTGGAATTCATAATACTTTAGAGGCTGCCACCTTTGGTTTGCCTGTCATTTTTGGTCCTAATTACCATAAATTTCAGGAGGCAAAAGATTTGATTGAATTAGGCGCTTCTCATTCTTATGAAAAGTATGAGGTTTTAGAAATTCTTTTGGATAAGTACTTCGAAAATAAAAACGAGCGACAATTTTCAGGTGAGAAATCAAAAAAATACGTCGATTCAAAAAGGGGAGCAAGCGCCCAAATTCTTTCCATTATTTAGTCATATTTTAAATAACTATTGGTTCAAATTATGGATCCTCAATGTTTATTGAGGGTGCCACGTTTTAATGCATTAAATTACACAAAAGTAACTTGTTTGGTGACGAACGTAGTTGTGTATATCGATTGCTTTTCCTATATACTTATTTCTAAAAATTTATTTTTTGGAAAACTTTTCACAATTTATTAAAATGCAAGTATCATAAGATCAAAATATTAACATATCAGTGTGGATAACTTTTACACAAATGTTATTTTTATTGTTGTTCAGTATGATGTGTTTGTGTAACTTGCATACAACAAAATTAGGCCTGTTGAATAGGGTCAAATTATTGATAATGAAGCAAAGAAATTTATATAAATAACCCCACTTTTTTACGATCTTAATGGAAGTACAGGAGCAGAAGCAACAGACAAAGGAAATGAACGAAACTTTCAATCCCGAAGAAGCATTTCAGGCAACTTTTCAATATTTCAATGGAGATGAGCTTGCAGCACGTGTTTGGTTAAACAAGTATGCGCTGAAGGACTCTTATGGAAATATTTATGAAAAGACTCCTGATGACATGCATCGACGAATTGCAAGTGAAATTGCAAGAGTTGAAAAAAAATATCCAAACCCGCTAAGCGAAGAGGAAATCTTTGCGGTTTTGAAAGATTTTAAATACATAGTCCCGCAAGGAAGTCCTATGTCTGGAATTGGAAACAAATTCCAAATTGCATCCTTGTCGAACTGCTTTGTAATTGGTAATGATGGTGATTCTGATTCTTATGGTGGAATTATGAAGATCGATCAGGAACAAGTTCAGTTGATGAAGCGAAGAGGTGGTGTTGGACATGATCTTTCCCATATTCGTCCTAAAGGTTCTCCTGTAAAAAATTCCGCATTGACATCAACAGGAATTGTTCCTTTTATGGAACGTTATTCCAATTCAACCCGTGAGGTTGCTCAAGACGGTCGACGTGGAGCATTAATGTTGAGTGTTTCTGTTCGTCATCCCGATTCGGAAGATTTTATTGATGCGAAAATGGAACAAGGCAAAGTTACCGGAGCTAATGTTTCTGTAAAAATGCACGATGAGTTTATGCAGGCTGTTGTTGATGGAACCGAATTTACTCAACAATATCCAATCAATTCAAAGAATCCGACCTACAGTAAAAGTATCGATGCCAATAAGCTTTGGAATAAAATAGTTCACAATGCATGGAAATCTGCCGAGCCAGGAATTTTATTCTGGGATACTATCGAAAGAGAATCGGTGCCCGATTGTTATGCAGATTTAGGATATAGAACTGTTTCTACAAATCCTTGTGGCGAAATTCCATTGTGTCCATACGATAGTTGCCGTTTGTTGGCTATTAACTTATACAGTTATGTAGAAAATCCATTTTCTGAAAAGGCAGAATTCAATTTCGGTCTTTTTGCAAAGCACGTAGCGATGGCACAAAGAATGATGGATGATATCATCGATTTGGAGCTAGAGAAAATTGATGCGATTATTGAAAAGATTGAAGAAGATCCGGAAGATAGCGAGATCAAGAGAGTGGAGCGCAATCTTTGGAAAAATATACGAGAAAAAGCAGAGGAAGGAAGAAGAACTGGAGTTGGAATCACAGCTGAAGGTGATATGCTTGCTGGTTTAAACCTGCGTTACGGAACAGATGAAGCAATTGATTTTTCCGTAGAAGTTCATAAAACAATTGCTATAGAAGCTTATCGTTCTTCAGTACATATGGCAAAAGACAGAGGTGCATTTAAAATTTATAACAAAGAGCGTGAGAGTAAAAATCCATTTATTTTACGCTTGAAAGAAGCCGACGAAAGCCTGTACAAAGAAATGGTAAAATATGGTCGACGTAATATTGCTTGTTTAACGATCGCGCCAACCGGAACCACAAGTTTGATGACCCAAACTACTTCGGGTATCGAGCCTGTGTTTATGCCGGTTTACAAAAGAAGAAGAAAAGTAAATCCTAATGATAAAAATGTTCGTGTCGATTTTGTTGATGAGATTGGCGATAGCTGGGAAGAGTTTGTGGTGTTTCATCACAAGTTTGTAACTTGGATGGAGGCAAACGGAATTAATGCCGCACAACATTTTACGAATGAGGAAATTGAGGACTTGGTTAAAAAATCTCCTTACTACAAAGCTACTTCCAATGATGTGGATTGGTTGCAGAAAGTTCGTATGCAAGGAAAAGTTCAAAAATGGGTTGATCATTCAATTAGTGTAACTGTTAATCTTCCAAATGATGTACCGGAATCTCTTGTGGGCGAATTGTATATTGAAGCTTGGAAGAGTGGATGTAAAGGTTGTACTGTTTATCGTGATGGTTCTCGTTCAGGTGTCTTAATTTCTAATGATACCAAAAAAGAGGAAACTGCAGGCATGCCAGAAAAGCGTCCTGAAGAATTGGAAGCTGAAGTTGTTCGATTCCAAAATAATAAGGAAAAATGGATTGCTTTTATTGGATTGTATAAAGGACAGCCATATGAAGTCTTTACCGGTATTGTTGATGACGAGGAAGGTATTTTATTGCCTAAATCAGTAAGCAAGGGAGTGATAATCAAAAGAAGAGAAGAGGACGGAAGTTCTCGTTATGACTTTCAGTTTTGCAACAAACGTGGTTTTAAAACTACTTTTGAAGGATTATCCTATAAATTCGATAAGGAATTTTGGAATTATGCCAAGCTGATTTCGGGTGTTCTTCGCCACGGAATGCCAATTGAAGGGGTAGTGAACCTAGTTGCAGGTTTACAATTGGATAGTGAGAATATCAATACATGGAAGAATGGTGTTGAGCGTGCTCTTAAAAAATACATTCCAAATGGAACCAAAGTTAAGGGAGGAATATGTAATGATTGCGGATCAGAACATATCATCTATCAAGAAGGGTGTTTGATTTGTCAATCGTGCGGTACTTCAAAGTGTGGATAATATATATATCATAATTACAAAAGAGATCGGGAAACTTCATTTGGAGTTTCCCTTTTTTTTATTTCAGACTCTAATTTGAAAATTACATAGTTACTCCTAAAAGTTACGTAGTTACTCATCTTTTAGAGCAAAAGCATTAGATCTTTAGAAAATCTTTTTTATGTTGTTGATAATTGAATTACCTTAGAGTTTAAATCACAATGAGCTAATACATTTTAGTCGTATATGAATTTTTCAACAAACTATAACTGGGAAGGAAAAGTGTTGTTGGTTGCAGAAGATGAGGATTTTAATTTCATATTTTTGGAAGAAATACTCATGGATACCAAAGCAAGGATTATTCGTGCCAAAGATGGGCAGGAAGCACTTGATTTTGTTAGATCTGTTCCAGAAATAGATTTGGTACTAATGGATATGCAAATGCCTGTTATGAATGGGTATGATGCAACAAGAAATATCAAAAAAATAAATCAGGATTTACCGATAATTGCCCAAACAGCCTATCATTACGGCGAAGCTTACGAGGAAATAATGGCTGCTGGTTGCGACGATTTTGTATCCAAACCAATTGATATTGGCGGTTTAAAGGACATGATCGAGCGATTTTTATTTTAAGTTTATTTTCTGTTTTTTTCTCATCTTCTTTTTTCCTCTTATTTCTTATCTTTGTTGCCAAATTAACGGATATTAAGAATGAACGATAAGAAAGTAAGAGTTCGATTTGCTCCTAGTCCTACGGGGCCTCTTCATATGGGTGGTGTTAGAACTGCTCTTTTCAACTATTTATTTGCCAGAAAGCATAATGGAGATTTTCTATTGCGTATAGAGGATACAGATCAAACAAGATATGTTCCTGGTGCGGAAGATTATATTGCAGAATCATTAAAATGGTGTGGAATTCAGATTGATGAAGGAGCAACAGTTGGTGGAGATTACGGTCCTTACCGTCAGTCGGAGCGTAAGTCTATGTATCGCGAATATGCCGATCAATTGATTGCTTCGGGTAATGCATACTATGCTTTCGATACACCGGAGGAACTGGATGCGATTCGTACTCAACACGAAGAAGAGAAAAAAACATTTACCTACAATAGCGAAACTCGTGGTAGTTTGAATAACTCCTTGGCTTTATCTGCTGATGAGGTTTTAAATAAAATAGAGGCTGGCGATGCTTATGTTGTTCGATTTAAAATGCCTGTTGGTGAAGAGTTGCATTTAGAGGATGAAATTCGTGGACATGTAGTATTCAATACTTCTGCTTTGGATGATAAAGTGTTGTTCAAATCAGATGGAATGCCAACTTACCATTTGGCAAATGTGGTTGATGATTATTTGATGAAGATTTCTCATGTAATTCGAGGGGAAGAATGGTTGCCATCTATGCCATTGCATGTGTTGTTATACAGATCTTTTGGCTGGGAGGATGTTATGCCTAAATTTGCTCATCTACCTTTAATTTTGAAACCTGTAGGAAAAGGAAAATTAAGCAAACGAGATGGTGATAAATTGGGATTTCCTGTATTTCCTTTAGAATGGATGGATCCAAAAACAAATGAGATTTCATCGGGATACCGTGAAGGTGGATATTTTCCGGAAGCTTTCGTAAATATGCTTGCCTTTTTAGGTTGGAATCCGGGAACGGAACAAGAAATTTTCTCAATGGAGGAGCTTTCTCAAGCTTTTTCTTTGGAACGTGTGGGTAAATCGGGTTCCAAATTCGATCCAGAAAAGACCAAATGGTTCAATCGTCAATATCTAATGACAAAATCGGATGAAGAGATCGGTATTTTGTTTGCGGAGCAAATTTTAAAAGCAAAGGGTATTGCTGCGGATCAGGACACTGTTAACCGAGTGTGCGGTATGGTTAAAGATCGTGTAGACTTCGTTTCGGAGCTTTGGGCGCATGTAAATTACTTTTTCGAAGCACCGACTGAGTTTGATGCAAAGACAGTGAAGAAGGGCTGGAAAGAGGATACTGCAGATTTAATGACCGAATTGAAAGGCATTTTGGAAGGGATCGAAGATTTTTCATCGGCTAATTCTGAGGAAGTTGTGAAAGAATGGATCACTGCTAAAGAAATTGGTTTTGGAAAAGTGATGAATCCTTTCCGTTTGGCTATGGTTGGAGCTGGTAAAGGTCCTCATATGTTCGATATTATCGAAATACTGGGAAAAAAAGAAACCATTGCTCGTTTGGATTATGCAATGGAGAATATCAAAATATAATAGAGATTTTTTCTCAACAAGACGAACCACTTCCTTCGGGGAGTGGTTTTTTGTTTTTAAGAAAGTTTAGACGAGTCTTAAAAAGACCAGAAGAGTCTTGAATGGTCAAAAACTGAGAGTCGTACTTTAAGCGAGGCTCTCAGTGATATGGTACTTATTAGTACAGTTTTAAAACAAAAAAAAACCTGTCAGGAAAATCCCAACAGGTTTATATATATAATCAAAAGATGTTGTGCGTAAATGCAGTCTATTTTTTTATTTAGTCTTGTAGCTTGCAGCTGTAAGCTGACAGCCATTTTTACTTCTTTTGTGTTTTAGTCCAAGAATCCTTCAAGGAAACTGTACGATTAAAAACCATTTTTTCAGCTGTAGAATCTTTATCTACTGAGAAATAGCCCAATCGGGTAAACTGAAAATGATCTTCAGCGGTAGCATCTTTTAAGCTTGGTTCAACGTAGCATTCGCTCAAAATTTGAAGAGAATCCGGATTGATGAATTCTTTAAAGTCTGTTTCTTTTTGAGCGTCAGGAGCTTCGTGATTAAATAAACGATCGTAAATACGAACTTCTGCTTTGACAGCATGCTTGGCCGAAACCCAGTGAAGTGTTCCTTTTACCTTTCGCTTGCTTTCTTCAGATCCACTACCACTCTTAGATTTAGGATCGTAAGTACAATGAATTTCAGTGATGTTTCCATCAGCACCTTTAACTGCTTTTTCGCACATTACAATGTAAGCCGCTTTTAAACGCACCTCTTGTCCAGGAGTCATTCTAAAGAATTTTTTAGGAGCATCTTCCATGAAATCTTCTCTTTCGATATACAATTCGCGAGAAAAAGGGATTTCACGATTTCCACTTTCCGGATTTTCCGGATTGTTTTCGATACTTAAAAATTCTTCCTGATTTTCAGGGTAATTGGTTACGATTAATTTTACAGGATTTAAAACAGCCATTACCCGGGTAGCAGTCTTGTTCAAATCTTCGCGAACACAATGCTCTAAAAGGGAAACATCAATAACGTTGTTTCGTTTAGCAACACCAATAATATCAGCAAAATTACGAATTGAAGCAGGAGTAAATCCTCTTCTTCGTAATCCCGAAACGGTAGGCATACGTGGGTCATCCCATCCATTTACATGATTGTCTTTCACCAATTCCAGTAACTTACGCTTACTCATTACTGTGTAGCTTAAGTTTAGGCGTGCAAATTCACGTTGTTTAGGTCGGTAGGCAGTATCTGTTAAGTTACTAACAAACCATTCGTACAACGGACGGTGAACTTCAAATTCTAAAGTGCAAATAGAGTGGGTAATGCCTTCTATATAATCCGACTCGCCGTGAGCATAATCATACATTGGATAAATGCACCATTGGTCGCCGGTACGATGATGATGTGCATGCATAATACGATACATCAAAGGATCGCGCATGTGCATATTGGAAGAGGTCATGTCAATTTTTGCACGAAGCACCTTTTCTCCATCCTTAAATTCTCCATTCTTCATTCTTTCGAATAAGTCAAGGTTTTCCTCTACACTTCGGCTGCGAAACGGGCTTTCAGTTCCAGGAACAGTTGGTGTTCCTTTTTGCTCAGCAATAAGACTTGCTGACTGATCATCAACATAGGCTTTGCCATCGGTAATCAACTTCACAGCCCAATCATACAATTGCTGAAAATAATCAGAGGTGTACAAAGGCTCGCCATCCCACTGAAATCCTAACCATTTGATGTCATCCATAATTGAATTTACATACTCGGTGTCTTCTTTAACAGGATTTGTATCGTCGAAACGTAAATTACATTTTCCCTTATATTGTTGGGCAAGGCTAAAGTTAAGGCATATCGACTTAGCGTGTCCGATGTGCAAGTACCCGTTTGGTTCCGGAGGGAATCTTGTGTGTACTCTACCATCATTCACATTGTTTTTCAGATCTTCTTCTATAATCTGCTGGATAAAATTAAGAGATTTGCTTTCGTTAACACTCTCTTGTTTTACATTTTTGTTATCCATACTACTCAATTTAAAATGATACATGTATTTGCCTGGAATTCGGAGCGAATCCTGCCTTGCTTCCCGAATCAGAATCCAATTCAATAAATTTACAATAATTCGATTGATCGGCTATATTATGAAACGAAAAACAAAAGTATAGAAATTCCCGCAAAATCAATTACGAAATAGGAATTACGAATTACTAAATTGGTGAATACTGGTTCGTAAATTGCAATTCATCATCTGGAATTCGTAATTTCTAAATTTATCTCTTATTTTCGCCAAAGAATAACGCAACAAAAAAAGATGGGAATTATTGAATTAGAAGGCATGGAATTTTATGCCTATCACGGTTGTTTTAAGGAAGAACAAATTGTCGGTAATAAGTTTACCGTGTATGTTCGAATGGAATATAACGCAGAAAAGGCTGTAAATTCAGATCATATTGGCGATGCCTTAAATTATCAGCGTGCTTACGAAATGATTAAGGAGCAATTGCAAATTAAATCTCATTTGCTGGAGCATGTTGCCGAAAGAATTTTGGACGTTTTGTATCAAAATTTTCCTGAATTAGAGCATGCAAGAGTAAAAGTTTCTAAAATGAACCCTCCGATGGGCGGCCAAATCGAAAAAGTAAGCTTAACTTTGTCTCGTTAAAACTTTGATTAGGGCTATATTGCAGTAATGTTATAATATTTTTGTTATAAAAGCTGAGAAAAATTTGCGTGAGTAAAACAGAAATTTATATCTTTGCATCGCCTTTACGGTAGATAGGGTCTCTTGGCCGAGTGGCTAGGCACCGGTCTGCAAAACCGTCTACGGCGGTTCGAATCCGCCAGAGACCTCAATAAAAACGCTTAACTTGCTAAAAGTTAAGCGTTTTGTTTTTTACACCTGACGGAATACCTGACGGTTTCTAAAATCTACTGAAATATTTGTCCATTAGTCAGCATTCTGAGAAAATTAAAGATCTGCACAAAACAGCGAACGGTTATTGTTATAATTCATGGACAATAGTAATATGTAATCATATTTCATGTTGAATAAATATTATTCATGTATATTTGTAATTGAATTTCATACAATGGACACATGAGTAATCAATTTTCGCAAAAGAAAACTGTTTTTCACGGAAGAGAACTTCCAGAAGAAGGATTTTTAATAGGTTATGCATTAATAATTGATATTATTGAAAATGAAACTAATAAATCCATTCCATTACCTGAAGTATTAGCTATTGCAACTGAGAAACATCAAAGATACAATTCTAATAATTGGGAGATATTTACAATTAGGCATAAACCTAACGACAATTTAATTAGTCATTTGATATTTGCGATAAAGTATGAGGGTGTTGATCTCTTTATTATCAAAAATCTTTTTCAATTAATAGGCAAAGATCCCGTTTTGAAAAT
>JBFFMG010000020.1:0-19829 GCA_041554215.1 Labilibaculum sp. | reverse complement strand
CCATCAGCCGGATCGTCGGAAATGGATGAACTGTATCAAATAAGTATGGATACAATCACCCAATTGGAGAAAAATATTAAATAGATAAGTTGGTTGTATAATATCAAATTAAACATGAAACGTCCGTGATAAAATAAATATTAACTCATACATGAGCAAAATTATTTAATCAAGGTAAGTTCCATCAGACAACTGCATGAAAATTATTAACAGATGAAAAAAGCATTACAATTTATACTCGCCATATTTCTAAGCACACAGGTTTGGGGTCAAGTCAACCCTATTTCTGAGGCCAACGAGATGTATAAGAAAGGAGAATACGAGAAAGCAATTCAAGCCTACCAGTTTGTTTTGGATACACACCTGGAAGCTCCTGAAATTTATTTTAATTTGGGAAATTCTTACTATAAAACAGGTGAAATCTCATCGGCAATCTTAAATTTCGAACGGGCGCTTCTGTTCTCTCCTGACGATAAAGATATTCAGTACAATTTAGACTTAGCCCGTAAACACGTTTTAGATAAGTTTGAAGTTTTGCCCGAAATATTTATAAAAAGATGGTTTTCTGGAATTAGAAATAGTTTTTCGGCCGACATTTGGTCCTACTTTTCTATTCTATTTTTCTTATTGACGCTTATTTTTGCCTGTTTTTATCTGTACAGCAATAAATCGGGACTTAAAAAACTAGGTTTTTTCTTCGCCTTTTTTGCCTTTGGCATATCAATAATAACTTATTCTTTTGCTTCCAAAAAGACAGATGAAATCAATATTAGGGTACATGCCATTATTGTTAGTCCAAGCGTGACCATAAAAGGCTCTCCGGATAAAAGTGGTACCGAGTTATTTTTATTACACGAAGGCACCAAAGTCAAGGTGATTGGAGAACTGCAGGATTGGCGAAACATTCTTCTTAGCGATGGCAATGAAGGTTGGCTAAAAAAAGAAGACATTGAAATGATATAAAAGAACAAATGTAAGGGTTTCGAAAATCGAAATCCTTTTTTAATATAACGGGCTGATAAATATGAAATACAGCATACAAAACAAATTCCTCCGAATTGAAGTTCTTGAAAAAGGGGCTGAACTTTGCAGTATCAAATCTGTAATTTCGAATCAGGAATTTATGTGGCAAGCCAATCCTCAAATTTGGGCTAGCCACGCTCCCAACCTTTTCCCTATAATTGGATGTATAAAAGAAGATGGGTTTATTCACGAAGGCAAAGAGTATCCAATGCCTAAACATGGATTCATTAGAAACAATGAAGATGTTCAATTGCACAGCAAATCAGAGAATGAGCTTTGTTTTGTATTGAAATCAAATGAAAACACACGCAAATTCTACCCTTTCGAATTTGAATTTTACATTCATTACATATTAAATGGTAAAAAATTACATGTAAAACATGATGTGATAAATACCGACAAAAAAAATATATTCTTTTGTTTGGGTGGTCATCCGGCATTTGCGTGTCCATTAAAAGATGGTGAGAAGTATTCTGATTACTATCTTGAATTTGAGCAAAAAGAAACTGCACACACATGGATGATTGTTGACAATGGACTTATTGGCGAAGAGGGAAAACTGATTTTAGACAACAGTAATCAAATAGAACTTAAGCCTGACCTTTTCGCAAAAGATGCTCTGATTTTTAAAAATCTGAAATCCTCATTCGTACAATTAAAAAGTAAGAATTCTAATTTTTCCTTAAAAGTTAGCCTTGATGATTTCCCGTATCTTGGACTTTGGGCAAAACCAAATGCACCCTATGTTTGTATTGAACCTTGGATTGGAATCGCCGACAGCTATGATTCAAGCAGAGAATTTTCTGAAAAAGAAATCATTCAATCACTTGATTCTAGCAAAACATTTAGTGCCGCTTATCTAATCGAAATCACAGAATAACCCAAAAGAGCCTTTAAAATAGGCTTTTTTTTTGCCTTCTATCCAAGATTAATACTTTTTTGTCTTTTTTTTCATTTTTCAGAACCAATTCCTCATCTTAAAAGTTAAATTTGTAATAAGCTTTTAAATTCCCTGCTGTAACCACGGTAAAACGAGCAAGTAAATTTGTATAAGAAGCTTATAACTATTTAATCAATTTTTCGCGAATGCATATCGAAACTTTACTCGCTCATATAGCTGAGGAAGGCGGCGTTTACGATCCATACGGAGCGTCGCACCTGCCAATTTATCAAACAGCTACCTTTGATCTGAAAAAACAATCCGGATCTAAAATTTACGATTACACCCGTTCTGATAACCCTACAAGAGATGCCTTGGAAACGGTTTTTGCCAAGGCTGAAAATGGGGCATCTTGCTCGTGCACTCATACCGGGATTGGAGCCATTGCACTATTATTTGAAACAGTATTGAAAGCAAACAGTAAAATTCTGGTTGAAAAGGATTGTTATGGTGGCACTTACCGACTTCTACAAGTATACAAAGACAAATATAATGTAGAAGTTCTCTTTGCTGATTTTACTGATCTTTTACAAATTCAAAACTTATTAGAAACAGAAAACTTTGATCTTGTTCTTTGTGAGTCTCCGACCAATCCGGGAATGAAAATTATTGATTTAAGAGAATTAGCACGACTTACCAGAATCAATGGAAGCAAATTTGCCGTAGATAACAGTCTCGCCACATTTGCTTCTCAGAAACCACTTGATCTGGGAGCTGATTTTTCTATTTTTAGCGCTACAAAGTACATTTCAGGACATGGAAGTACTGTAGCCGGTGCATTGGTCTCTAAATCGGAGGAAGATGGCGAAAAGGTTGCCTACTTTGCCAATGCCGAAGGTCGTTCACAAAATCCCTTTGATGTATTTTTAATCTCTCTGGGAATTCCAACTCTCCCCTTACGACTCAAGCATCATGAACAAAGTGCAATTCAGGTTGCTGAATATTTGGAGAAACACCCAAAAGTGAATAGGCTGGTGTATCCAGGTTCCAAAAATCATCCACAACATGAATTGGCAAAATCTCAAATGAAAATTTTCCCCGGCGTACTAACTGTTCACATGCAGAATGTTGAAACGGCTGAGAAATTGGTAGCAGCCACTCGCTGGTTTGGAGAAAAAGCCTCGTTCGGAACTGCAGATTCACGAATTGAAATTCCCGCTAAAATTAGTCACGCATCCTTTTCTAAAGAGGATCTGCACGCAATTGGAATCTTCCCATCTACGGTTCGATTATCCATTGGTTTGGAACACATCGATGATCTACTTGAAGATCTTGAAAATGCGCTTAAATAATTCAATGGCGAAAAATATGACGAAAATCCAATGCCGAAACATAGCTTGCGGAAAATCAATTCCACCGAACAATGTTCACGCTATTTCTGTTAGTCTTCCAACAATTCAAGATGTATGTTCCTATGAAGAAAATAAGAATAACTGGCGAAATTGCATGGAAACAGGCTATCCTCGCTTTTTTTGTCATCCTTTTGAGAGGAAAGTTATTGAATATTTTAAGGCTCATTTTTCAATTAGCGAAGAGAAACATCTCTTCCTGTTTCCATCAAAATCTTCCTGTCAACTTGTAAGCAGTTTTTTTGAACTTGATTTCAGAGAATATGAATTAAACGGAATCTTCACCATTTCTGTTGATTCGCAAAATGCTGCTCTCAAAAAAGCATGCGACTTTATTCAACATACTGGGCACAAAGTTTTTTCAAGACAATTGGAGGATTTCCTGCTCAGGTTAAAACTTATAAACAATCCGCATCAAGAGGAAATGCTTTCTACTAATCCAGAACAGCATGTTAAGCAAGAACTCCAAAAACAGTTCCTACTAGATAAGAATCAAAATATTGAACTATTTTCGAGTGGAATGAATGCGATATTTTCTCTTTTTAAAGGCATTAATCAAATTCAGAAGCTAAAAAAAGCCACCGTTTTCATTCAATATGGTTGGTTATACACCGATACCATAGATATTTTGAGAAAGTACAGTGAATCTTATTTTGAGGTAATCTCTGTTTATGACGAGAAAGAATTACTATTGATAATAGAAGCTAACAAAGAGAGAATTGCCGCAGTATTTACCGAAATTCCAACCAATCCTTTTCTTCATACTCCTAATTTGCCTTTTCTGTATTCGCATTTAAGCAAGCTTGATATCCCATTAATTGTGGATGGAACCATTGGGACATGCGTGAATATGAATTATCTACCTTACTGCGATTTTGCCGTAGAAAGCCTTACAAAATTTGCATCGGGAATGGCTGACATTATGGCTGGTTGTGTTGTTCCAAATCCCAATTCGAAGTGGACAAAGAACAATTTGGTTGATTTAAAACCCTACCAACAAGAATTATACAGAAGAGATTTGGAAAGAATTGCATTTCAAATTTCAGGTATAGAATCGAGAGTTAAATCCATTCGAAAAAATGTATTCGAATTGGCTCTTTTTTTCGAATCCCATCCTGCAGTAAAAACCGTTAATTGGTCGCACAATAAAAAAAACGTAGCAAACTATTCGAAAATTGAGAAAGAGGAGAACAACTATGCCGGATTAATTTCTATTGAATTTGATGGCTCGATTGAAAAATTTTATGATGCTCTTGAACTTCCGAAAGGTCCAAGTCTTGGCACAGAATTCACTTTGGTAATGCCTTATTTTTACTTGGCTCATTACGATTTGATTAAAACCAAAGAAGGACGAAAACTACTTACCGAAAAGGGAATCAACTGGGAATTGGTGCGGATATCAGTCGGCACTGAGCCAATCGAAGAATTAATCAGAATTTTCGAAAAAGCCTTGAATCAAATCTAAAGAACTCCGAATCTCATTCGGAGTTCTAATTTTAAAATCTATACAAGAGCCGGATAATCTGTATATCCAACTTCGTTCCCTCCATAAAAGGTTTCTTGATTAGCTGCATTCAATTCAGCACTTAATTCAAAGCGTTTTTCTAAATCGGGGTTCGCCAAATAAGACACGCCAAAAGAGACTAATTCTGCTTTTCGGGAAGCAATGGCATCATGTCCAGTTTCTTTTGTAAATCCTCCATTTACCATTCGAACGCCCTTGAATTGTTTGCCGTAATAATCCGCCACATCTTTAATCAATTGAGGGTGATCATCTAGAGGCATTAAAGGTTCAATCAAATGTAAATAGGAAAGATTGTAAGCGTTTAACTTCTCGATCACATAATTAAAGATTGAAGTTGGATCGGAATCTCCCATATCGTTAAACAAACCACTAGGCGAAAGACGAATGCCTATCTCCGAAGAATCCCAAACCTGAAGCGTAGCCTTTAAAACTTCAAACAGAAAACGAGCACGATTCTCTACCGATCCACCATATTTATCGGTTCGATGATTTGTCTTATCTACCAAGAACTGATCTATCAAATAACCGTTTGCCGCATGTATTTCAACCCCATCAAAACCTGCATCTTTCGCATTTTTTGCTGCATTTTTAAAATCTTCAATAATTGTTGCAATCTCCTCTGTCTCCAAGGCTCTTGGCGTCACAAAATCCTTCAATCCTTCATAAGTAAATGCTTGTCCTGCCGGGCAAATAGCCGAAGGTGCAACAGGTAATGCTCCATTGTGAAAATCGGGGTGTGAAATTCGCCCAACATGCCAAAGTTGAATGAATATCTTTCCGCCTTTAGCGTGAACTGCTTTCGTGATTTGTTTCCATCCATCAACTTGTTCTTTACTATAAATTCCTGGAGTTGCCGGATAACCCACTCCCTGAAGGGAGATTTGACTTCCCTCAGTTATAATTAATCCTGCTCCTGCCCTTTGTTGATAGTACTTTGCCATTAATTTAGTCGGAACATTTCCTTCTCCAGCTCGGTTTCTGGTCATTGGAGCCATCACTATTCTATTTTCCAATTCAATTTTACCAATCGTAAAAGGAGTCAATAATGTATTTTTATTCATCTTTATTTTCGTTATTTTTATTTAAACAAGATAAGAATAAGCTTTTACATTTGAAGCAAATAAATGTTAAAGAAGCTTTAAAATGGTTTATTAGGTTTGATCCAATTTCAAAAACAATGGACTCAAATTTCTAGTCATCTCAAGATTGCTTCGTATCTTCGCTAAAAATTATAAATACATGAAACAAATAGAACTATTAGCTCCAGCCAAAAATCTGGAAACCGGAATGGCTGCAATTAATTACGGAGCTGATGCTATATATATAGGTGCTCCTAAATTTGGTGCCCGATCTGCTGCAGGAAATACTCTTGAAGATATTGGAGAGTTGATTAAATATGCTCACAAATATTGGGCAAAAGTATTCATTACCATGAATACTATCCTGTACGACAATGAATTAAAAGAAGCAGAAGAGTTAATTCATCAACTATACAAACTTGGCGCCGACGCCCTAATTGTTCAGGATATGGGTGTTTTGGAAATGAACCTACCTCCTATCGAGCTTCACGCCAGCACACAAACTCATAATTACGATTTGGATCGGATCAAATTTCTAGAACAAGTCGGATTTAAAAGAATTATACTCGCAAGAGAGCTTTCTCTTGAACAAATTAAGGAGATCAGAAAAAACACAACGGTAGAGCTTGAATATTTTATTCATGGTGCATTATGTGTCTCACTTAGTGGTCAATGTTATTTCTCTCATGCAATTGGAGGTCGCTCAGCAAATAGAGGAGAATGCAGCCAAGCTTGCCGCATGAAATACGATTTGGTTGATGGAGAAGGGAAAGTAATTGCGAAAGACAAACACTTGCTTTCTTTAAAAGATTTGAACCTCTCTGGTCATATGAAAGAGCTGGTTGAAAGTGGAATTTGTTCGTTGAAAATTGAAGGACGCTTAAAAGATAGCTCTTACCTTAAAAATGTAACTAGTTATTACAGAAAGGAATTAGATGATGTTTTTGAAAAGAAAAATGATTTTAGAAAGGCATCATCGGGAACAGTAAAACCAGACTTTGAACCAGATTTAGAAAAAACTTTTAATCGAGGATTTACCAACTACTTTTTTACTGGAAGAATTCCTGAAATAGCAAATTTCCATACGCCAAAATCCTTAGGAAAAGAAATTGGTAAGATTGTAGCTATTCGAAAAGATCATTTTATTATTGACACCAAATTTGAAATTCACAATGGTGATGGTCTTTGCTTCTTTAATAAAAATAAGCTGTTAAAAGGGATTCAGGTAAATGGTGTGAAAGGCAAACAAGTTTTCCCAAATGAAATGAACATGCTGGTTGAAGGAGCTGTTTTGTATCGTAATAACGATCATGAATTTTCAAAAATTCTCAAAAAGGATAACTCAATCCGTAGAATATCAGTTGAATTAGATCTTGAATTTAAGGAAAATGTTTTAACAATTTTCGCTACCGATGAAGATGGAATAAGTGCATCTATTCAGCTTAGTGAAGAATTTGAACTGGCTCGAAATACCGAAATGGCCATTGGAAATTTTAAAACTCAATTGTCCAAATCTGGAGATTCTATCTACACCATTAATTCCATCGAAACCAATTTTAGCGAAGCACCCTTTGTTCAGGCCAAAGTTCTTAATGAATTGCGTCGAAAAGTTCTGTATTTGTTGACTGAAAATCGAATGGTCGCATTTCAACAGCCAAAAACACAATCGTTAATTTCGCATCCTAAATACCACAGCAAAAACCTAACTTATATGGGTAATGTGGTTAACTGTAAAGCTGAGGATTTTTACACCAAGTGCGGGGTTGAAAAAATTGAAAAAGGTTTTGAATTACAATCCAATTACAAAGGAAAAACACTTATGACTACAAAGCATTGCTTACGTCATGAATTTGGTATGTGTAACAAGGAATTTAGCACTGATAAGAAAGCAAATCAACCCTTGTATTTGGTTGATAACAAAAACCGTTATAAACTTGAGTTTCATTGCCAACGCTGCGAAATGAAAATCATATTTGAATAAAATTAACTCAGGGTATGAACCTTATTTAAGAACATTAGCTATGGTTCACTATATTGAAAAACTGATTCGTGAAGGAGAGCATCAGCAACAGGATTTTAAATTTTGCATTACTGATTCAAGAAAAATTGCCAAATCGTTATCTGCTTTTGCCAACACCGATGGAGGCAAATTACTAATTGGGGTAAAGGACAACGGAAAAATTACCGGAGCTAAGGTTGAGGAAGAATTTCACATGATAAAAGCGGCAGCAGAAATGTACTGCCGTCCTAAAATTTCTTTCGAGAGTAAAGTATGGCAGATTAACGGAAAAAATGTTTTAGAAATAAGCATTTACCCATCAGAAAAAATGCCTCACTATGCAGAAAATGAAAAGGGGAAATGGTTGGCTTATTTTCGTAAAGATGACGAGAATCTTCTGGCAAATAAAATACTTCTTGAAGTATGGAAACGAAAATTAAAGCCAACAGGCACTTATTTGAAATACACTGAAACTGAGAGCATACTTCTAGATTATTTGAATAATAAACAGGAAATTAGTCTGAATCACTTTTGTAAAATTGCTCGAATTAGTCGATACAAAGCAGAAAGAATATTGGTAAAGCTAATTTGCTGGAATGTAATTAAATTAGATATCTCTCAAACAGAGACCAAGTACCTAATCAAACAGGAAGAAAATCCAGAAACACAAGATGTTTAAGTTAATAATCGACTCACCCACAATTATTTACAATAAGTAAATAAATGCAAAAAAAGCACAAAAAAACCGCACTAATTAAATGGATTTTAAACTCCTAAATGACAGGATTTGAGTGCCAGCCTGATCAAGTATCCCCTGTGTCGAAACAACCCGAAGGTTGGGGCCCGCTTTAGCAAGCTTGTAGCTTTCTCGGTATCTTATAAATGTTGAGTTTAACAATCGCTAATTAATGCGGTATGCTATTATCTTGTATACAAAGAACGTTCTCTTATTACTTGCAAGCTAAGGAAGAATCTCTGCATTTGCAAGGCTTACGATGTATTTTTCATTCTAAATTACACAAAAAATCATCTATTTGATCTCAACACTCAAGCAATTAAATTGTTATAAAGTCAATATTTATTCTTTAAAATGAAAATTTGCACCAATCAGCAATATTTGTATTTTTGCAAAAAAACTGAATTTTACTGGTGGTCACCTATATCAACATACATACTCATCACCCGAGTGATAAATCGAATGTTTGTTTTGTCCTTTCAATTAATCCGGGAGAACAAATAACAACCATTTCATCCATGATGTACTATTCTATGGGAATTCATCCTTGGAATATTAATTCGACTGATATAGTCTCTGCTACTCATGAATTGGAAATTTCAGCTACTAATTCTGCTGTTCTTGCCATTGGCGAAATTGGACTTGATCGAATGATAACGACTCCACTCTCCATTCAAGAGGATGTTTTTCAGATACAATTACAAATAGCCGAAAAACATAATAAGCCAGTAATAATTCATTGCGTAAAATGCTTTTCAGAATTAATTAGCATCCGCAAGAAAACAAAGCAGAAGGTTCCGTGGATTATCCATGGCTTTTCAAAAAACAATAAAATTGCCGAAGAGTTAATCGAATTAGGCTGCTATATATCATTCGGAAAAAATTTGCTTTCGAATGAAAAACTACAACTAATTTTCAGAACCCTTCCAACAAGTCATCTTTTTCTAGAAACAGATGATAGTGATGCAGAAATTGAAGAAGTATATAAATTGGCGGCTAAAATAAAAGATCTTAAACTTGAGGATCTAAAAAAAGAATTATTTTCGAATTTCACGACTTGTTTTAATAGAATATGAGTACAGAATGGCTTAGCAGAACAGAACTGCTTCTTGGGAATGAAAAATTAGATAAGTTAAAAAACTCACACGTATTAGTCGTAGGATTAGGTGGTGTTGGAGCTTATGCCGCAGAACAAATATGCCGTGCAGGAGTTGGAGAAATGACCATTGTTGATGGCGATGACATTGAAATTACAAACATTAATCGTCAGCTTCCAGCAAGCATTAGTAATTTGGGAAAAGACAAAGCTATGGTAATGGGCGAACGCCTCTTAGATATCAATCCAAATTTAAAACTCAACATCATTAATGAATACCTTCGAGATGAAAGAATGATTGAAGTTTTAAAAGAAAAAAAGTACGACTATGTTGTAGATGCAATCGACACATTAGCGCCGAAAATTTTTCTAATCTTCCATAGTTTAAAAAACAATCTTAATATTGTAAGTGCAATGGGTGCTGGAGGAAAATTTGATCCATCTAAAATTCAAATTACTGACATCTCAAAATCCTACAACTGTAAGTTGGCAAGAATGTTACGCAAAAAACTACATCAATTAGGTGTATACGAAGGTGTACAGGTTGTATTTTCGCCAGAAGAAGTATCAAAAAATGCTGTTGTTCTAGCCGAAAGCCAAAACAAAAGATCGAATGTTGGAACCATTTCATATATGCCTCCTCTGTTTGGATGCTTCTGTTCTTCGGTAGTTATAAATGGTCTGCTGGCTAAATAAATTAATTTATTTTAACCAAACAGATGTGACGAATAACAGCGGATTCGTCATAAAATCATTACCTTGCTAATGACTTTAAAGGCATTCTTTTCTAAAAATCCCACTATGATTTACTACGATATTATTCCTTCGCCTATTGGCAACTTATTACTCATTGCGAATGATGTTGAATTGAAACAAATTCTATTTGAAGATGAGAATCAATTAAAAAAAATCAAAGCTGATTGGATTAAGGATCCAAGTAAATTAAAGTCGGTTGCTAATCAATTAAAAGCCTATTTTAACAAAGAACGAACCACATTCGATGTGAAACTATCTCCAGATGGAACTGCTTTCCAGAAACAAATTTGGAAACAACTATTAGAAATTCCTTATGGAAAGACTTGTTCCTATCAAGATATTTCCATTAGCATTAATAAACCTTCAGCTTGCAGAGCCATTGGCATGGCTAATTCAAAAAACCCAATTCCCATCATAATTCCTTGTCACAGAGTTATTGGGAAAAATGGAAAACTAACTGGTTACGCTGGTGGCCTTAAAAATAAAGCTAAATTACTGAAAATTGAAAACATTAATCTTACTCCAACGAAAACACAATACCAGTTATTCTAAATTACAATATATTTTAGTTGCGAACTAAACTCTAATTTACCTTATTCACGGATTACTAATATTCCCTGAATAAGGATTATAAATACATAAAATAGCTTTGATATCAGAGTCAAATAGGCTAACTTGCGCAAGGCAATTTTATAGCTGAACGCCTATGTCTTAGCTAATAACTTTCCCGAGAAATAATAAAAATCAATAAAGAATTACATGAGTAAAATTTTAGGCCATAGTTTCCACATCCCTGTTATGGGAACCGGATTTACGGTGGACACTCCTGTAAAAGTGGCTCATTTAGGAATTTCATCAGTTGTTTCAATTGTTGATGATATTCTACTTGAAAAAATGAGAGAGTTGTATTGTAAAAAACTCAGCTTGCCATTTTTGCCAATTTCGGAGAAAACAAAGGATTTTCGTGCAGAAAGAATAACATCTTACCTTAATTTAATGGATAAGATTGTGAAAGAGAAATATGAAAATCTAAAAACGTCCATTCAAGAAAAGAAAGAAGATCTTGAAGAATATCTGGATATGCTTCCTGATTTTTCAGAAGTAAAAAAAGAATTCAAAGAAAAATTTGATGGCAATTCCTACGTTAAAGAAGCTAAAGAATGGTTATCAAATCATCTTCCTCTTGGGTCGATTGATGTAAACATCATGACCAAATTAGACAAAGATAATTTTTATGAAGGTGAGCAATTACCTGCAGAATATAACGATGCACATGCAGCTCTTCGTGGATTTGCCATGAGTAACCTGGAGAGCTCCATGGTTTTATCTGCTGGGATGAACCCCCGTTTATATGGTTATCTGGAACAATTCGAAGACTTTTATCCAAATGAAACGGGATACATCAAGAAAAAAATTGTTCTTAAAGTAAGCGATTATCGCTCAGCTTTAATACAAGGAAAATTTCTTGCTAAAAAAGGAATTTGGATTTCGGAGTTTCGAATTGAATCAGGTCTTAATTGCGGAGGTCACGCCTTTGCGACCGAAGGCTTTTTAATGGGACCAATTCTTGAAGAATTCAAGATAAACCGAGAAGAGTTAAAAACAACTCTTAATGAGATTTTAACTCAAGCTTTAAAAGGAAAAGAACGAGTTTGTCCGGAATCTAAACTTGATATTAGAATCACCGCACAAGGTGGAGTTGGAACAGCTGAAGAGCAAGAGTTTCTGATGAACCATTACAATCTTGATTCAATAGGTTGGGGAACTCCATTTCTTTTAGTTCCAGAGGCCTGTGATGTAGATGAAAACACTTTACACTTGCTTGAGGATGCTAAAGAGAAAGATTTAGCTCTTAGTCATGCTTCGCCACTTGGTGTTCGTTACAATACACTTCTTGGAAATTCAAGAGACAGAGACGTTCTTAAGAAATTTGCAGAAAACAAACCGGGAAGTGCATGTACAAAAAAATACATGTTAGCAAACACCGAGTTTACTGAAAAACCAATTTGTACAGCTTCGGTTCAATATCAAAAATTGAAACTTGCTGATTTGAAAGAGAGAAATCTTCCCGAAAAGGTATATGAAAAAGAAGTTAGTTTACTTCTTGAAAAAACCTGTTTGTGTAAAGGTTTATCCGCAGCTTCGTTTTTGGTTAATCATATCGACACAAAAGCAGACGGTGATGGTGTTTCAATTTGTCCAGGACCAAACTTAGCTTATTTCTCAAAAAAAGCCAAGTTAAAAGAAATGGTTGATCACATCTACAATAGAACTAATCTGATTGTAAGAACAGACCGACCTCATATGTTCATAAAAGAAATGAGCCTATATGTTGACTATTTAAAAGAGCAAATTGAAGAGCTTCCAAATCCTGTAGCAAAACAATTAAGGTCTCTTGAAAAATACAAACAAAACCTTCTATCCGGAGTTGATTATTATAAAAATTTATCGAATAATATAACCGATAAATTTAAAAATATGAAAGGACAAGTTGGTAAGGATCTTGAAAAATTAGAACTTGAAATTAGAGGATTACTAGTTTCCTCCGAAAAATAATCAATACTTAAAGCCAATCGCTATTGAAGTGCACCCCAAATGTTAGACACAACATTTAGGGTCAGTTCATATGCGATTGGCTTTTTTTCTGTTAATTACTCACCAGTAAGTCATTACGTAACACTAGTAATTAAAGTGGCGTAAATCACCCAATCGTTTTGAGTATTTTAGCCCTGAGTTTTGGGTAAATTCAATGACTTCCCTCAATAAAAAAACATGCATTTTTGTAAGGTGAAAAGGATATAACAAGAAGGTGAGCAAACCTAATTGTTAAGTGAGACAGGAAAAGTAGCATTTGCTTCTGCTACGAGAATACTTCAAATTCTACAAGTGTTTAGGTTAGGGTTAGAAATGTGTGGTAGAATTTGAAGTATTTCTCTTTTTTACAAATTAAATAGAATTCATTGGAACGTTTTCCATATTGTTAGTTTTTGCGCAAAACTGTAAAGAAGTCTTCACCAGCTTTTTTACAGTTTTTTTTTGCAAAAAAAAAGCTGATTCCTATACAGAAATCAGCTAAGTCGTATTATCTCATAAAGTGTTTTTATTCTTCAGCTTCCACCATTTTTTTAATGCCAGCAATTTTCTCCAACATATCAGTAGTAATAGACTTTGGTCTTTCCAAAGGGTAACCTAAAGCTCTATCCCAAATTACATTAGCACAAATACCTATTGATCTTCCAATACCAAAAAGTACCGTGTAAAAATCATATTCAGTAACTCCATAGTGCCATTGAATAACACCAGATTGTGCATCCACATTAGGCCAAGGATTCTTTGCTTTTCCATGCTCCTTCAAAATATCAGGAACAACTTGATAAAGCATATCTGCATACTTGAAAATAGGATCCTCTGGTAAATGTTTCAAACTAAATTCACGTTGTAGCATATACCTTGGATCTGTTTTACGCAATACAGCATGTCCAAAACCAGGAATTACTTGTCCTGAATTCAAAGTATCCCAAACAAACTGAGTCATCTCCTCTTTAGTAGGAACACGATTATCCATTTTATCCATCACCTCCTGTAACCATCTTAAAACTTCCTGATTGGCAAGACCATGTAATGGACCCGCCAAACCATTAATCATTGCAGATATAGAAAGGTAAATATCAGACAATGAACTTGCTACCAAGTGACCAGTATGTGCACTTACATTACCACTTTCGTGATCACTATGAATAATGAAATGCAAACGTGACACATCATCATATGGTTTGGCAACACCCATCATGTGCGCAAAATTCGCCCCCATATCCAAATTAGGATTAGATTGAATTCTTGGCCCCTGACGATATAATTTATTATAAATATAAGCGGCTATCTCTGGAAGTTTTGCGAGCAAATTTAAAGAATCCTCATAAGTTGCATCCCAGTATTCCTTTTTATTTAAACCCGCATGGTATTGTCTGTTAAAAACAGATTCACGATTCAGAGTAAGAATAGCAGTTGAGAAAATCGCCATTGGATGACTGCAGCAAGGAAATGAATCAATTACCTCATAAACATAACGAGGTACAATTCTGCGCTTGCTAAATTCATCCACAACTTGCATTACCTCTTCCTGATTTGGAAAATCTCCTGTAAGGAGTAAATAAAACAAACCTTCAACATAAGGCATGTCTCCTCCCTTAGGTTTTGGTAATCCTTCAATTACCTCTTCCAATGTATATCCTCGGTATCGTATTCCTTCATCCGGATCAAGGTAAGAAATATCAGTAACCAACGATTTTAACCCCCTCATTCCTCCAATTATCTGGGCTATGGTAACTTGATCAACAATCACATCCCCGTATTCTTCCAATAATCTTTTTGTCCTAGGTCTATGTTCCTTGATTTTTTTGAACAAAGTTTGCTTCAATGTTTTTTTCATAATAGTCTAAACTTTAGGTTTGGAAACCAACCGGGGAGATTGATTTCACGTTAGGAAATGTTTATTGTTTATTTTACGTTTTGTTTTCTGATTAGATTTAAAGCGCTTCCTGCTTTAAACCATTCAATTTGAACATCGTTATAAGAATGATTTGCCAAAATAGTATCTTTTGAACCATCCTTATGTGTAACAATCAATTCCAATGCTTTTCCAGGAGTAAAATTTGTTAATCCGTTAACATCAAATTTATCATCCTCCTGAATCTTATCATAATCAGCTTTATTTGCAAATGTCAATCCCAAAACACCTTGCTTTTTTAGGTTTGTTTCATGAATTCTTGCAAATGAGCGAACAATAACAAGCTTAACACCTAAGTGTCTTGGTTCCATTGCTGCATGCTCTCTTGATGAACCTTCCCCATAATTTTCATCCCCAACTACAACAGAACCTAATCCATTAGCCTTTAAATCTCTTGCAGTAACTGGTACTTCTTCATATTTTCCGTTAACCGGATTCAATATAGAATTGGTTTCATCATTAAAATAATTGACTGCTCCAATCAACATGTTATTAGAGATATTATCCAAATGTCCTCTGTATCTTAACCAAGGACCAGCCATAGAAATATGATCGGTTGTACATTTTCCTTTTGCCTTGATCAATAAATTCAAACCAGACATATTTTTACCATCCCAAGCTTGAAATGGAGCAAGTAATTGCAATCGCTCCGAACTCTCATTCACATTTATAACAATTGAACCTCCATCGGTACGAGGCTCTAAGTAACCAGAATCCTTCATATCAAATCCATTTGGAGGAAATTCAAATCCTGTAGGCTCATCCAATTTCACTGCCACACCATCTTCATTAATCAAAGTATCCGTCATCGGATTAAAACAAAGATCGCCTGCAATTGCCAAAGCAGTTACCAATTCTGGTGATGCTACAAAACCATGAGTATTTGGATTGCCATCATTCCGTTTCGCAAAGTTTCTATTGAATGAAGTGATAATTGAATTCCTACGGGTTGGATCCTCTGTATGACGTTTCCACTGTCCGATACAAGGTCCGCAAGCATTGGCCATAATTACCCCACCGATATCCTCAAATTCCTTTAAAATACCATCACGCTCGGTTGTATATCTAACCAATTCGGAACCTGGTGTAACTACAAATTCTGCTTTCACCTTCAAATTTTTATCTTTTGCCTGCTTCGCCAAAGAGGCCGCACGCGATAAATCTTCATAGGAAGAGTTTGTACACGATCCAATTAAACCAACCTCTAATGTTTGAGGGTAGTTATTTTCTTTAACAGCCTTTCCAAATTCACTTAAACTATGAGCTAAATCGGGCGTGAATGGGCCATTAATATAAGGCTGCATTTCTGACAAGTTAATTTCAATTACCTGATCGTAATATTGTTCAGGATTCGCATAAACTTCTTCATCGGAACGAAGGTGTTCCATCACCACATCGGCTAAATCGGCAACATCTTCACGTCCTGTATGACGAAGGTAATTACTCATATTTTGGTCGTAACCAAAAATTGATGTAGTTGCCCCAATCTCGGCTCCCATATTACAAATAGTTCCCTTTCCAGTACAAGACATAGCATCTGCACCTTCGCCAAAATATTCTACTATGGCACCTGTTCCACCTTTAACGGTAAGGATACCTGCAACTCTTAAAATTACATCTTTAGGAGAAACCCAACCACTTAATTTCCCTGTTAATTTTACGCCTATAAGTTTAGGCATTTTTAATTCCCAAGGCATACCAGCCATTACATCTACCGCATCGGCACCACCAACGCCTATAGCAACCATTCCCAATCCACCAGCATTCACTGTATGAGAATCGGTTCCAATCATCATTCCTCCAGGAAATGCGTAGTTTTCAAGAACAACCTGGTGAATAATACCTGCACCTGGCTTCCAAAAACCAATTCCATATTTCTGAGATACTGATTCTAAGAAATCATAAACTTCGTTATTTTGTTGCTTTGCATCAGCCAAATCTTTCTCTGCTCCAATAGAAGCCTGAATTAAGTGATCACAATGAACCGTTGAAGGAACAGCCACTTTTGTTTTCCCAGCATTCATAAACTGTAAAAGAGCCATTTGTGCAGTAGCATCTTGCATGGCAACTCTATCCGGAGCAAAATTCACATAATCTATTCCTCGCGTGAACTTATTTCCTTTTTCCTCTACAGATAAATGAGAGTACAAAATTTTCTCACTTAAAGTTAGAGGTTTGCCCAAATTTTTTCGAGCAATATTAACCCTATCGGGCATTTGTTCATAAACAGATTTTATTAATTCAAAATCAAATAGCATAGTTTGATGAATTTTTGATTTATATATAATTTTTTTAATTACTTGTTCTAATTTGAAAGGAACACAAAAACAAGCTAAATATTATCGGACTTGCCGATCTTTTTATGCTTTGTATTGCTGATTTCATTCAAACCCGTAACTCTTGACTCACAGCTATATATAAGGCTTTCAGAAATATAACAAGCTGTTAAGTATAATTAAATTTAAATATCTAAATATAACAAAAACTTAGTATATTAAAAAGCCTAACCTAAAAATCTTCACGACCTTTTAGGCAGACTAAAAAGGCACATAATTATCCCTTTAATCCAATAAATTCCCCCTTACTGATAATAGACTTTTTAGGTACTTCTAAAATTTTGTAAATAGCAAACAGTTATTTGCCTTTACTTCCAAATTCCACAACTTGAAGATCTTTTATTTCATTAGATTCAATTGTGAATTTCACCATGGTTTGCACTTTATGAAAGCCATGAATCCCAGATGCTCCTGGATTTATATGTAAAAGATTTAATTCCTTATCGAAAATAATCTTCAAAATATGTGAATGACCTGAAATAAATAATTTTGGAGAATTCTCAAAAATTTCGGGTTTTACATTCCGATCGTAATTTTTGGGATAGCCTCCTATGTGTGTGATCCAAACATCAACATCTTCGCAAAGAAAGCGCTGGTGTTTAGGGTAAATTATGCGAACATTGTGGTCGTCTATATTTCCATGAACTGCTCTTAGTGGAGCAATTTCAGATAATTTATCAGCCGTTTCAATTCCTCCAATATCTCCGGCATGCCATATTTCATCGCATTCCTTAAGATGCTTTACCACTACTGGGTCGAGCCATCCATGAGTATCAGAAAGTAATCCTATTCGCTTCATAAATTATCCCTATTTCGCAATTTTAAGAGGTAAATCTACAAAAAGAAAATGAAAGAAAATGCAGGCGTAATCAAATTACATTAAGCAAACGTTAGCGCTATAAGTTGCATATACAAAGGTAATCGTTTCTATTTGGGTCAATTAATCTTAGTAAAAAGACCTGTTATTTAATCAACAACGAAACAAAAGGAATCGCTAAAAAATGATTACTTTTGCATGCTTTTATTTTAAAGAAAATACTATCGATGGGGTTTAAAGAAGAGATAAAAAGACGAAGAACATTTGGGATCATTTCTCATCCGGATGCGGGAAAAACAACACTAACCGAAAAATTACTTTTGTTTGGTGGTGCTATTCACGTTGCTGGTGCTGTAAAATCAAATAAAATAAAGAAAACGGCTACTTCCGATTTCATGGAAATTGAAAGACAGAGAGGTATTTCTGTTGCAACTTCTGTAATGGGATTCGAATACAAAGGTCATAAAATAAATATCCTTGACACACCAGGTCACCAGGATTTTGCTGAAGATACTTTCCGAACACTTACAGCATGCGATAGCGTTATAATTGTTATTGATGTTGCAAAAGGAGTTGAAGCCCAAACCAGAAAATTAATGCAAGTTTGTAGAATGCGAAAAACTCCGGTTATTGTTTTCATTAACAAAATGGACCGTAGTGGAAAAGATGCATTCGATTTGCTGGATGAAATTGAAACAGAATTGCAAATTAGTGTAAACCCTTTAAGTTGGCCAATTAACATGGGTCCTGATTTTAAAGGTGTTTATAACATATACCAAAAGAACTTGAGTTTATTTACACCTGCGACTCAAACCGTTCAGGAAACTATTGAATTTGATGACCTTTCAAATCCTCAACTTGAAGACTACATTGGTGATGATGCTGAAATTCTTCGGGAAGAACTTGAATTGGTTTCCGGAGTATATCCAGAATTAGATATTCAAGATTATCTGGATGCTAAGATTGCTCCTGTTTTCTTCGGGTCTGCTTTAAATAATTTTGGTGTTCGAGAACTTTTAGATGCTTTTATTCAAATTGCACCATCTCCCCGAGCTTGCCAAACTGTTGAGCGAATAATTGAACCAACAGAAGAAAATTTTTCAGGATTTGTATTTAAGATTCATGCCAACATGGATCCCAACCATAGAGATCGTATTGCCTTTGTAAAGATTGTATCGGGTGTATTTAGAAGAAATACTGCCTATTTACATGTGCGAAACGGCAAAAAAATGAAGTTTTCGAGTCCAACAGCATTTATGGCCGAGAAAAAGTCGATCATTGAAGAAGCTTTCCCTGGCGATATTATTGGTGTTCATGACACTGGTAACTTCAAGATTGGAGATACTTTAACTGAAGGTGAAAAAATCCACTTTAAAGGAATTCCAAGTTTCTCGCCTGAACTGTTTAAATACATTGAGAATGCCGATCCTATGAAATCAAAACAATTGGCCAAAGGTATTGATCAATTAATGGATGAAGGGGTTGCGCAGCTATTTACTTCGCAATTTAACGGCCGTAAAGTTATTGGAACAGTTGGTGCTCTTCAGTTTGAAGTTATTGAGTATCGTTTATTACATGAATACAGTGCTTCCTGTAGATGGGAACACATCAACTTGCACAAAGCATGCTGGATTAAATCAAACGATGATGAACAGCTAAAAGAATT